>NZ_JBVAYN010000017.1:0-48035 GCF_055420065.1 Massilimicrobiota sp. mt181 | reverse complement strand
ATAAAAACAATGATATCATTTTGATACATTGTTTTTTTTGTAGATATAATGTATAAGCTTGCACTCTATTGAATTGAAAGTATAATGAATATCATAGCTGAATAAATAATGTGAGGTGAAGAAAATGACTAAAGAATGGACAATTCATAACAAAATAATTCAAATTCATTATCAGCAATCTCATGACAAAAATCTTCCTGTTGTTATATTAAATACATATGGAAATGAAGGACAGGATGTTTTTCATCAATGTTGCTTACTTCATAGTCAACCATTTATCTTGGTTTCTATTTCTCATTTAGATTGGAATAATGATTTAACACCCTGGTATGCAGAAGGATTAAATCATCAAGACAATCATTTTTTAGGACACGCTAATGATTACATCGAAGAATTAACTCATATAATCATTCCTCAAGCTTGTGACTATATCAAAAATGAGCTTCACCATAATATCCTGGATTATACTATTGCCGGTTATTCTTTAGCAGGACTATTTGCTATTTATACAGCCTATAAAACAGATATATTTTCAAAAGTTGTCTCAGCTTCTGGATCTGTGTGGTTTCCTCAATTTATTGATTTTGTTAAGCAAAATACAATCTCCTCACATATTCAAAAAATGTATTTTTCATTAGGAAATAAAGAAAATAAAACAAGAAATCCCCTATTAGCTTCAGTCAAAGATAAAACTATAGAATTAGAACATATCTATCATCAACAAGGTATACAAACTGTATATCATGAAAATGATGGTAATCATTTTCATGATGCGACTTTAAGAATGGCTCAGGGCATTTATTGGATTTTAAAATAAAAAGTCTATTCAATTTTAGTATGCCATATTTGAAATGATATGAATATCATAAAATAAATGAAAGAAGAGATAAAAATGGAAACAACAAATTTATTTGAAGAACAACTAGATTTACAGCAAATTCCTCTTGCCAGTCGTATGCGACCAGAAACATTAGATGAAATAGTTGGACAGCAGCATATTATTGGAAAAAATAAATTACTCTATCGTGCTATTAAAGCTGATCGACTAGGTTCTATTATCTTATATGGACCACCTGGTACTGGAAAAACGACCATAGCAAGAGTAATTGCTAATTCGACACATGCCTACTTTCATAAACTCAATGCAACGAATGCAGGTATCAAAGATATTGAAAAGATCATTAAAGATGCTCAGTATCATTATGGAGCCTATCAAAAAAAGACTATCCTTTTTATTGATGAGATTCATCGATTCAATAAAAATCAACAGGATTATCTTCTTCCCTATGTTGAAGATGGAGTTGTAACTCTCATTGGAGCAACAACAGAAAATCCTTATTTTGAAATCAACAATGCCTTACTTTCAAGATGTCGTATCTTTGAATTAAAACCACTCAATAAAAAAGACCTCATAGAAATCATGAACAGAACATTATCCAATAAGGAAAAAGGTTTGGGAAATGCTAATATGATTATGGATGATGAAGCAAAGAAATTTTTAGCTGACATGGCTAATGGAGATGCAAGAAGTGTTTTGAATGCTTTAGAATTGGCTTATCTGACAACACCGACACAAGAAGATGGCTTTTTACATATAACCCTAGAAATTGTTGAAGAATGTATCCAAAAGAAAGCCATTCGCTATGATGCAAATGGTGATAACCATTATGATGCTATTTCTGCCTTTATAGAATCCATGAAACATACAGATCCTGATGCTACACTGTACTATCTGGCAAGAATGCTGGTAGCTGGCGAAGATATCAAATACATTGCGAGAAGAATCTGTGTTTGTGCATCTGAAGATGTTGGTCTGGCCAATTCACAAGCTATTGTTGTTGCTACAAATGCTATGTTAGCAGCTGAAAGAATTGGTATGCCTGAAGCTGCAAAAATATTAGCTCATGCTGCATTATATGTCTGCTGTTCACCAAAATCAGATACAGTCTATGGCATTCTTTATGCAATGAATGACGTGAAAAAGAGTGGTTATATTCCTATTCCATCATTTTTACAGGATGCTAGCTATAAAAGTGCCAAAAAATTGGGTAGGGGCATTGGCCTTGATAATATCCATGCTTTTCCAAACCATTATTCTGGTAAAAAATGTATGCCTAAGGAACTAGAAGATATACATTATTTTCATTTATCAGGAAATGGGAATGAAAAACGTATTCAAAAATTCTTAGATTATCTTCATGAACATATAAAGTAAAAGAAGGATTTAATTAAAAAATCCTTCTTTTACTTTATACAAAAGCATATTTACGTACTTTTAAATAACAAATCAGATGAACACTTAATGTCAATATCCATGAAATTGGATAAGATATATAAAGTGTAAATAAAGTATGATTCATCTCAAAAATAGTAAATATCCAAATGACTCTAAACAAGCAGGCTCCTGTTAAAGAAACAATCATTGGCATAACAGAATAACCCATACCTCTTAAACTGCCAACAATAACATCCATGATTCCACACAAGAAATAAGAGGCACTAACAATACTTAGACGGATCATTCCTGCTTCAATAACTTGCGCATCAGTTGAATAAATTGTCAATAAGATATTTCCTAACAAATACGCTCCAAAACCTAAAACAAAGCCTATAAGACTGACAACTGCTAGACATCTTATTAAAATTTTATCTACTCTTTGGTAATTCTTAGCACCCATATTTTGGCTCGTAAAACTTAATGATGTCTGATAAATAGAATTCATAGCCGTATAAACAAAGCCTTCAATATTACTTGCTGATGTATTTCCAGCAACAATAATAGATCCAAATGAATTTACAGATGATTGAATTAAAACATTGGATATATTAAAAACCATTCCCTGTAAACCAGCAGGTAAACCAATCTTTAACATCTTGATTAATTTATCTTTATGAAAATGTAATTTTTTTCTAGATAATTTTAAAACACCATCAGCTTTGATTAAACATCTTAAAACCAAAATAGCAGAAATACACTCAGACATTGCTGTTGATATGGCAACACCTGCAACGCCTAAATGAAAGACAATTACAAAAATCAAATTAAAAATAACATTAATAATTCCTGCTAAAGTTAAATAATATAGTGGTCTTTTTGTATCACCAACAGTTCTTAATAAAGCAGCACCAAAATTATAAATCATAAAACCTGGCATACCAACAAAATAAATTCTCATATAGATTGTTGATAAATCAATAACATCAAGTGGAGTACCCATTAATTCCAATAATGGTCTTGCTAATAAATTACCTACGAAAATCATTACAATTCCACCATAGATAGCTGTACAAATAGCAGTATGTACTGTCTCAGAAGCGTTTTTTTCATCGTGAGCACCACAAAAACGTCCAAAGAGTACATTGGCTCCTACAGAAATACCAATAAATAAATTGACTAATAGATTAATTAATGAACTTGTAGAGCCTACAGCAGCTAAAGCCTCACTTCCTGTAAATCTTCCAACAACAATAATATCAGCCGCATTAAATAATAATTGCAATATTCCAGAAAGCATTAATGGAATTGAAAAAATAATAATTTGTTTTAATAATGGTCCATGACACATATCAATTTCATAACTTTTCGACATCATCTTTCCCCCTATTCCCACGATTGCCTATTATAGCACTCTTTTTACTTTTTAAAAGATGAAGTTGACATAAAAAGAAAAAAGATGAAAAATTCATCTTCTCACTTGTTTCTAAAAATCAAATATAAAATATAAAGAATGACACATTCTAAAAGACATGACAATGTCACTAATATAGCAAAATAATTAATAAGTGTTAAAATCTCTTGCCCTCTATTGAAAGCTGAAACAATCAAAAATATAACAAAACTCACGATAGCTATAGTTCTTAAATATTTAAAGAATTTATAATATCTTAATGCTAATGAATTGTACTTTTTCATCTTATTTACCTATACAAAAGCGTTTAAATAATTCATCTAATAAATCTTCTTTTGCTCTTTCCCCTAAAATTTCTTTAAGACTTTCCCAACTTTCATATAAATCTGTGACGATCAAATCGGTAGGAATCTGTTGTTTCATAGCTTCAATAGCTGATTTTAATGATTGATTGGCTTTTTCTAGTAATTGAATTTGTCTAGCATTAGCTAAAATATCATCTTGTGATGATGTAATCTCTCCTAATTCAAACATTGATTTAATCTTTTGAATCAAAGGATCAATATCATGATCTTTAGCACTAATTGATATACCTTGAATATCATTCAACACACCCTGATCTTTTTTATTTATAACAATGATTCTATTTGTGTCTTCAGATAATTCTAATAAATCTTTATCTTCCTGTGTTAATGGTTGTGATCCATCTAAAACCAAAAGAACCAAATCTGCTTTATGAATCAAAGCTTTAGATTTATGGACACCAATATTTTCAACAACATCATCTGTATCTCTAATACCAGCAGTATCTATCATATTTAAAACAATCTGATCCAAACGAATTGTTCCTTCTACAATATCTCTCGTTGTTCCAGCAATATCTGTCACAATAGCTTTATCTTCATCCAATAAAGCATTTAATAAACTTGATTTTCCAACATTTGGCTTTCCAATAATGACTGTTGAAATACCATCTTTCAATAAATGAACATTTTTAGAAGATTCTATAATATGATCCATTTTTTCTTGTAGCTTAACACTTTTTGGCAATAATGAATCTGCTGTTAATTCTTCAACATCTTCATATTCAGGATAATCAATATTGACTTCTATCTGTGTAATAATTTGAATTAAGTCTTCTTTTAAATCCTCAATAAAATGACTGATATTACCTTGAATTCCTTTCAATGCTAATTGTGAAGCATAATCATTTTTAGCACTGATCAAATCACTGATAGCTTCAGCCTGTGATAAGTCAATTCTACCATTGAGAAAAGCTCTTTTTGAGAACTCTCCATGTTCTGCCATACGTGCACCCTTCTTTAAACATAAGTTTAAAACTTTCTGTGTAATAAAGACTCCACCATGACAATTGATTTCAACCATTTCTTCTCCTGTAAATGTACGATGACCACGATATATATTGACAAGGACTTCATCTACTTTTTCATCCTGATCTTTAATAAAACCATATGTAATAGTATGACTTGCTTTATCTATAATTTTTCCAGTAAAAAATTGTTGAACAAAGGCAATACAATCTTTACCACTTAAACGAATAATTGATATAGCTGCTTCTAAACGTGAAGTCGCTATAGCAACAATAATATCATCATTCATTTGAACCATTTCCTTTCTATCTACTTTCATATAGTATAACAACATCTTTTTAAAATATCTATGTTGTTATGAAAAAAAGTAACACGACTGTGTTACTAACAATGACTTTCCAAATACATGGCAGGGTTATCCTGATATTTTTTAGCTTCCTGTTCATCTAAAAAGATAGAGTAATGAATCTGTCTTGATGAAATCTCATGATGACCACTACAATTGGCATAACCTTCAATTTGAAATGTATATTCCTGACCCTTAACTTGAATATGAAAAACTTTTCCACTCATAATATACCCTTGAACAAGAAAATATACAATTTGTCCATTTTTAAGCATTCTCTTCTTCCAATCCTTCAAATTGTAAACGATAGTATTTCGCATAAACATTATTTTTATTTAATAAGAACTGATGTGTTCCTCTTTCAACAATACCATTATTACCAATGACAATAATTTCATCAGCATTTCTAATAGTTGATAATCGATGGGCAATCGTAATACATGTACGATTTTTTGATAATACTTCTAGACTTTTTTGAATATGACGTTCACTTTCATTATCCAAAGCACTTGTAGCTTCATCCAAAATTAAAATTTTTGGATCTTTTAAGAAAATTCTGGCAATCGAAATACGTTGTTTTTGACCACCACTTAAACGTGTTCCTCTCTCACCTACATATGTATCATAACCATCAGGTAAACTCATAATAAATTCATGAATATTTGCTTTTTTTGCTGCTTCTATTATTTCTTCATCACTGGCATCTGGTTTACCATAAGCAATATTGTCTCTAATAGAACCTGTAAACAAATAAACATCCTGTTGCACAATACCAATAGATTGTCTTAATGATTTTAAAGTCAATTTTCTAATATCTTGACCATCAATTTCAATTTGTCCACTTGTTACATCATAGAAACGTAACAATAATGAACAGATTGTTGTTTTTCCACCACCAGACGGTCCTACCAAGGCAACTGATTTTCCAGCATCAATATGAATATTTAAGTTTTCTAAAACTTTTTCATCATCATATCCAAAATTGACATTTTTATAATCAATAACACCCTTGACATTCTCTAAATCATGACTATCTGGGGCATCTTCAATTTCCACTTGTGTTTCCATAACTTCATTAAATCTTTTAAATCCAGAATAACCTTTTTGAAGCATTTCTGTAAATTCAACAAGAACTTCAATAGGAGTAATAAAAATATTAATATATAAAGCATATGTAGCAAGGGCTACGGGTTGTAATGATCCATCAGCAATAAAAAATCCCCCAGCAACTAAAATTGTGACATAAAGTAATCCCTGAAAGAAATTATTACCACCTTGGAATTTTCCCATACAATGATAATTATTTTTCTTACTTGTTAAAAATCTTTCATTACTAATCGCAAATTTATGTCTTTCAATATCTTCATTTGCAAAAGATTTGACAACTCTGATACCAGCTAAAGTATCTTGTAAAGAAGCATTAACCCCAGCAATCTGACGACGATTATCCATAAATGTCTGTTGCATAGATTTATTTTGTTTTAATGAAAATAATAACATACATAATGTCACAATCATTAATAAGATTGTGAGTGGTACATGAATATACATCAATAAAACAAATGAACCAATAATTTTAAGCAATGATATAAATATATTTTCTGGTCCATGATGTGCAAATTCACATATATCAAATAAATCACTCACTAATTTACTCATCATTTCTCCAGTATTATTTTTATCATAATAAGAAAAAGATAATTGTTCAAATTTATCAAACAAATCCTTTCTCATATCTCTTTCCATTTGTGCTCCCATAATATGTCCTTGTGCAGAAACATAATATTTGCATAATGCACGAACAGCATACATCACCAACAAAAAGACAGCCAACCATAATAAACAACGCATAATGGTCTGATGATCAGAAACAAAAAGCGTTGCATTCAAATAATTCAGAATCTGAGGAAAGGCTAAATCAATCAGACTAATGATCATAGCACAAATCATATCCAAAAAGAAAACTGTTTTATATGGTTTATAATATTCTATAAATTTTCTCATTATCTTCATTTCTTTTCCCTCCAATCTAAGACTTTTCCCATTATAACATATCTTAAAAAAAAGAAAACATTTCTGCTTTCTGTCTTACCAATATCTTTTATTTTTATATAAAATCTTATGTATAATATAAAAACTCTATCAATGATAGAGTTTAGTCAACATATGAAATTGTAATAAATCTTCCTTTTCCTTCACCTTGGCTTTCAGTCTTCAAGTGTGAACTCATTTCTGCAATTGTCTGATGAATCACTTTTCTTTCATCAGCAGGTAAAGGATCTAACTTTACATCAATCTTTGTATGTAGAACTTGTTTTCCAAGTCTTTTTGCCATAGCAGAAACTTTTTTATATCTATTTTCTTTATATCCATTAATATCTAAGCTTATTTCAAATCTCTTTTTAAATTCATTTTGAACAGCATGTCTTGCGATGAAATTAAATGCTCTTAAGATAACACCATTTTTTCCGATAAGAATAGAATTATGATCTGTATTGATATTACAATAAATACGTCCATCTTGAATATAAGAAACAGTTTCTACCTGAAAATCCATATTTGTTAATGTTTTTCTCACAAAATTTTCTAAGTATTCCTGAACCATACTTTCACAATAACATTCAATGACAACTTTTTTAGAAAATAATCCTTTTTTTTCTTCAATGATTTCATATGTCAATTCATCAGGAGTAATTCCTAAATCCTGGCAAGCATGTTGAATCACATCATCTAATGTTTTTCCTTCATATGTTTTCATAGTTTTGCCCAGTCCTTATTTATCTTTTTTCTTTTCAATGTGATATAACTGAATATATACTGTTCTTGTAACAGTAATTAAACTTGTTGTAATCCAATATAGTGACATTGCTGTTGGCATTGATAATGCAAACCAAACAATCATAACAGTCATAACAATATTCATTGTTCTCATTGATTGTTGTTGTTTTGAAACCTTATAACGTGGATTTCTCTTTAACATAATATTATTAATTTCAATAGCTAAATATTGTGTTAAACCAACCAATGCCACAATAATAACATATTGCCAAGCTCCTTTTGTAATAGCTGACATTGGCGTAATTCCTAATTCTAATCCAAATAATGTTGAATCATATAAAATTTCAACTCTTTGCACAGCCTGCCAAACTGCAAGCATAATTGGTAATGTTAAGAATGTTGAAAAAGAACTTAACATGCTGATATTGTTCTTTTTATATAAAGCCTGAATCTCAGCTGATTGTCTCATTTGAGATGCTTGATCTTTTCTACCAGCATATTTTCTTTGAATTTTTTCTAATTGTGGTTGAAGTAACTGCATCTTTTGAGTTGATTCTGTTGATTTTATCATGATTGGTAAAATCAAGATATTAATAAAGATAGTCATTCCAACGACACCCCAAGCCACATTTCCCAGCATATTACTAATGAATAAAATACCTCTGGCAATAGGATATGTTAAAATAAAATCAAAAAATCCTAATTGACTTAAACTCCATGGAGTTGATTCATTAATAGCACGTGATGCAATCAGGTGACCAGTTTCATCTAGATTTCTTTCACAGCCAGCTAATAGAAACACAACAGCTATTAAAGCAAATACCTTTAAAAACTTTTTTGTACGTTGATCTAAATACATTTCTATTTTTCCATCCTTCTATTTATTTTATTATATAAAGACATGAGACTTTTCAAATTATCCTGATAACTTTGATTTAAATACTGATGTCTTATAATAATAATAAAATTCATTTTCTGATTTTTATCAAAAACTTGATGAACCATCATTCTTACTTGTCTTTTTATCTTATTTCGAACAACAGCATGACCTAATTTCTTACTAACAGAGATTCCCACTTTCAAATATTCATGATTATCATCAAAGTATATCACAAATTGCCTATTTGCAATTGATTTCTTCTTTTTAATAATAGTCTGGAAATCTTCATTCTTCTTAATTCGATATTCTTTTTTCATATTTTTTTAGAAAAAAAACCACATTAAAGTGGAATTTTTTTTAGGCAGATAAAACTTTTCTTCCTCTCTTACGGCGACGAGCAAGTACTTTTCTTCCGCCTACTGTTGCCATTCTAGCTCTAAAACCATGAGTTTTTGATCTTTTTCTCTTATTTGGTTGATATGTTCTTTTCATTAATTACACCTCCAAATGATTAAATTTTTTATACACAATAACATATGCCCCATTATTATATGGTTTTTGCTTTTATAAGTCAATGAAAATATGGAATTTTCTTTGCAGAATCGAGCATTTTGATTAAATTTAATGTTCTTAACTCAAATTTATTTGCATATGCTTTATAAAGAGAAAATGACTCTTTTCACAAGTTATGCACAAAAGAATAAAAGTTATGCACAATTGTGAATAACTCTACATTTATTCACATATATCGACATTTTTTCTGTGTATATCTTGTTCTCTTTATTGTGAATAAAAATAGGCATAAAAAGTTATTCACAATTATTCACATTGCATAACTTCTTATGCACAATCCACACATCATGAAATTTGTGCAAAACAAAAAAAAGACCGTTATATCAATATAATTTAATGTGCATAACTATGTGAATAAGTTGTGCGCATTTTTTTTCGACTTCATTTTATTCACTTTTTCCTTTATAATATGCCTTGGAGATGGTGAAAATGAATAATTTAGATATGAATTGGCAAAAAACTTTGAGCTTATTTCAAAGTAAACTTGATGATTATGGATTAGATAAAATTACTTTTGATTCTTTTTTCACAACTCTACAAATTCAAGATATTGTAGGGAGTGTTGTCACAATCACCATTGATACAAATTGGAGTTTAGAAGTTGTTGAACCTTATTTATCACAATTACAGGAAATATATAATACTGTCACAAATGGACATTATCAGCTTCAATTAATAACTGAAGAAGATTATAAGAAAAGTCATGCACAAAAAGAACATCTATTACAATTTGAAGATCATTTGAATCCTGACTTAACTTTTGATAATTTCGTTATTGGTAACAGTAATAGAATCGCTCAAAATGCATCACTGGCAGTTGCTATGAAACCAGGTATTTCTTATAGCCCATTATTTATTCATAGTAATTCTGGATTAGGGAAAACCCATTTGCTAAATGCAATTGGGAATTATGCAAAAAAGCGTGATCCTTCGATTAATGTTTTATTTACAACAAGTGAAAACTTTGTAAATGAATATATACAATCTCTGGCCAATCATTCAATGGACGAATTTAATTATAAATATCGCCAAATGGATATTCTTCTTATAGATGATATTCAGTTTATGGCAACCAAAGAATCATCAAGTGAAATCTTTTTTAATATTTTTAATACATTAATTAGTAATAAGAAACAAATTGTTATTACATCAGATAAGCCTCCGCGAGATCTCAAAGGAATGGAAAGTCGTTTAGTCAGTCGTTTTTCTTCTGGGTTAACAGTGAGTATTGATACACCTGAATTTGAAACTGCAAAAGCGATTTTAAGAAAGAAAATTGAAATTGAAAATGTTGATTACCCTATTTCTGAAGAAGTTTTGGATTTTATTGCGACACATTTCAATACTGATGTCAGAGAACTTGAAGGAAGTTTAAAAAGATTATTATTCTATAAATTAATATGTGGTAAGAAGTTAGATGTTATTGATTTAAACTTTGCTTTAGAAGCTTTCAGTGATTCTTATAGCCAACCAACACAAAAGAAGGAATTGACTGTATCAAATATAAAAAAATGTGTTGCAGATTACTATAATTTAACTGTTGCTCAAATCAATTCAAAATCAAGAACATCAAGTATTATTGTTGCAAGACATATTGCTATGTATTTAGTTAGAGAATTAATCGATGATATTTCATTTATTCAAATTGGACATGAATTTGGTGGTAGAGATCATTCAACTGTCATGAAAGCTTGCCATAAAGTTCAACAGAAATTAGAAAAAGATATGAATTATCGTCAGGCTATTAATGACATTAAAAAGAAGCTCGTGTAAAAGTTATGCACAGTTATCCACAAGTTATGCACATGAAAAATATCGAAAAACAATGAATAAAACATCACTTTTTTTAAGTTATTCATATTGTGCACAATATTATTATTATGATATTATTTAAATAATAAATATATAAAAAGGAGAAAAGTTATGAATTTTAAGATTAAAAGATTAGAATTACTCAATGCTCTCTCTAAAGTTTCTAGAGCTGTTTCTATAAAAAGTCCATTACCTGTTTTAACTGGTATTAAATTTGAGTTGAAAGAAGATGAATTAGTTTTAACTGGTAGTGATAGTGATATTACAATTCAAACAAGTATCAAAGATAATATTGAAATTCAAGAACCTGGTAGTGTTGTTTTATCTTCTAAATATATATTAGAAATTATTAAAAAGATTGATTCTGAAGATGTACATATATTTATTGTTGATGGAACACTGACAAGAATTGAGGGAGCAAATTCTCGTTTTGATTTGAATGGAACATCTTATATTGATTATCCTCGTATTGATTTAAATAAAACTGGTGTTAATTTACAGATGAAATCTACTGATTTAAAAGAAGCTATTGAACAAACTTCTTTTGCGACAAGTGAAAAAGAAACAAGACCAGTTTTAACAGGTGTTAATTTTAAAGCTAAAGATCATGTTTTAGAATGTATTGCTACAGATAGTTATCGTTTAGCAAAACGTATCTTAAATATTGATTCTGATATTTCATTTAATATTATTATTCCTAAAAAGAGTTTAATTGAAATCAGTCGTATTATTGAAAAAGATGAATTGATTGATTTATATGTATCTGATCGTAAAGTTTTATTTGTTTTTGATCATGTTTTAATTCAAACAAGATTAATTGATGGAACTTTCCCTGATACAAGTCGTTTAATTCCTGATAGTTTTGATTACTCTATGAGTATTGATAGCACAAGTTTATTAAATTCTATTGATAGAGCATCATTACTGACAAATGAGCAAACAAACATTGTCAAATTAACAATGAATCAGGATACAGTTATCTTATCTTCATTCTCTCAAGAAATTGGATCTGTTGAAGAAAACTTATCTAAAGCATTTTATAAAGGTGAACCATTAAAGATTTCATTTAGTGCCAGATATCTAACTGATGCGATTAAGAGTATTAATGGACAAAAAGTCAGAGTCTTATTTACAGGTGAAATGAAACCATTTATTATCAAAGATTTTGAAAGAGAAGATATTATTCAATTGGTTTTACCAGTGAGAACTTATTAAGCTAATCTATTCATGGTTAGCTTTTTTTGTTATAATTTGAATGGTGGTGTTATGGAAAAGATTTTACTGGTTGAAGATGATTTACAAATTGTTAAACATTTAAATTCTTATTTAAAAGACAATGGTTATCATTTAATATCTGTTGATGGTCAAAAAAAGGCTATGCAAATACTTCAACAACAATTTATAGATTTAATCTTATTAGATATTTCATTAAAAGAAGGCAATGGTTTTTCTTTATATAATGAAATCAAAACTTATTATGATATTCCTATTATCTTTTTAACTGCTCAAAGTGATGAATTCAGCATTATTACAGGTCTTGACTTAGGAGCAGATGATTATATATCTAAACCATTTCAACCTCGTATACTCTTATCACGTATTCAAAATATTTTAAGAAGATATAAAAAGAAAGATCAAATCTTTCAATATCAGAATCTCAAAGTTTATATTTCACAGGCAAAAGTCTATAAGAATCAACAGGAAATCTTTTTATCAGCTTTAGAATATAAATTATTATTAATTTTTGTTCAACATGCTCATCATTTACTAACAAGAGAATTTTTATTAGAAGAACTTTATCAGGTCACAGGTGAAGATATCAATGATAATACTCTAACAGTTTATATTAAAAGATTAAGAAATAAGATAGAAGATCAACCCCAACATCCTCAAATCATACAGACCAAAAGAGGCTTGGGTTATCAATTGGGAGATTAAATGATGTATATCATTGTATTTTTATTATGTTGTGTTATTGGTGGTTTATGTTATTACATCCACCAGCAAAATAAAAAAATTATTTCTATTTCTAAACAAATTAATGATATCTTATTTCAACATAATGATTTTTATATTCAAAAGTATAAAGAGGGGAATCTTTCTATTTTAGAGAGTGATATATGTAAATTAGTTAATAAGATTTATGAACAAAATCGTTTATTAGAAAATGAAAAACTTATTTTAAAAGAATATCTGGAAGATATATCACATCAAATGAAAACACCTTTAACTTCTTTAAATTTAATTCATGAAAGATTACAAAAAGCTGAAGGTCATGAAAAAAGACAGTTATTAAAAGAAGAAAAGAAATTATTAGATAAAATTGAATGGCTAGTCATGAGTCTATTGAAAATGGCACAATTAGATGCCCAAACAGTTACTTTCCATCAGGAAAGCATTAAACAGAAAGATTTTGTTTTGCAATTATTGAATCCATTTGAAATACAAATAGATATGAAAGATATTCAATTACAAATCAATATTCAAGAATCAGAGATATTCAAATGTGATATTTTATGGACTTTAGAAGCTTTATCTAATATTTTAAAAAATTGTATAGAACATGTTGAACAAAATGGAATCATTCATATAGAAATGAATCAAAATCCTTTATATAATGAAATCATTATTCAAGATAATGGTTGTGGTATTGATCAGGAAGATTTAATTCATCTATTTGAAAGATTTTATAAAGGAAAAAATGCAAAGCAGGATAGTGTAGGTATAGGTTTAGCTTTGAGTTCTATGATTATTGAAAAACAAAATGGAACAATTCAAGTAGAAAATACATATCCTGGCACAAAATTTACAATTCATTTTTATAAAGAAAATGTTTAAATATTTCATTATGACAAATCTGTCACTTTATTGTCACGGGTTTGTCATTTTTATTTGATACAATCAAGATAGGAAAGGAACATACTTGTAAAAGTTCATAAAATAAATTTTATATGATATTTCTTTTTCTATTGATAGGAGGGAGGTTGATTAGAAAATGAAAATCATGAATACATTAACCTTGAGATATCTCAAATATAATAAAAAAAGAGGTTTACTGACATTATTCTGTATCATCATATCTGTTACCATGATGAGTACTTTGGGTATAGCTTTTGCTTCTGGTAAAACTTATTATCAAAATTATATAGAAAAGACTATTGGAGATTATCATTATTATTTTGGTAGTAGCGATAAAGAAACATTAGAAGTATTAAAGAATGATCCTGAAATTGAAGAGTTTTATTTATCAGATGTAAAAACTTTTTATTATAATGACTCAGAAATTTTAACTTTGTTTGGAGATACATTATATTTTCAAAAAAAGAATATGAATGATTACATGATTGAAGGAAGATTACCTGTTAATAATCATGAAATTGTCATAAATCCTCAGATTCTTAAAATGAATCAGATAGCTAAAGGTATTGGAGATACCATTACATTTGATGATCAGAAAGAATACACAATTGTAGGATTGATGAATCCTTATCAAACACAAGATGATCTGGCAGAGACATATTATGCTATAACATATGTCGATTTAGATGATGGTTATAGTGTATATGTCAGAGATAAAGAAGTATCTCAAAAAATTTTTAATCATATGTATCAATTAGAAGAAAAATTAGATGATACTATTATTGCATGTAATTCATCGTATTTAGCTATTCAAAATGTATTTCAAAAAGATTCTTCAGATACAGTATTGAATATATATCATATTCTTTATATTGTAATGGGAGTTATTATATTTTCATCAGTTATTATCATTTATCAAGCCTTTCATCTTTCAACAAGTGATCGTATACAATATCTGGGTATGTTATCGAGTGTAGGAGCAACACCAAAACAAAAGAAGCGTTCGATATATTTTGAAGGCTTTGTTTTATCAATGATAGCCATACCAATAGGTATATTTATAAGTTTGGTAGGATTAAATATTATTTTTTCATATATCAATCAGATGGAGTTATTAAAAAATTTAGGATTATTTATTCGTTTACAAATTTCTCCACTTTATATGGCAATGATTATAGGATGTTCTTTATTAACAACATTTATGGCAGTATATTTACCTGCCAGAAAAATATCAAAAATATCTATTATGGATGCTTTAACAAAGAGTGATGAAGTCAAAGTCAAAAAGGATAAACTAAAATTAAAAGGAATATTTGCTAAAAAAGACTTCAAAATATCTACACAATTAGCTTTAAAGAATTATAAAAGACAAGGAAGAAAATCAAGAATTATTGTTATTTCGTTATCTTTATCTATGATTACATTTATGTCAATGTATTCATTTAGTAAACAAATTTTTGGCTTATTAAGAGATAATGATACAAATGATATTGATGTACAGATTAGTATGTATGTTGAAGATTTAGATCAATTTAAGCATATTGTAGATAATGATCCATCTGTTGAAAAATACATAGTAGAGGGATGGGAACAAATTAAAATAGAATATGATGAAAGTTATTTAGCTTTTCCTGATTCAGATTTTGTGATGAGTGAGTTATGTGATATTCAATCTATTGATAATGAGACTTTTAAGCAAATTTGTAAAGATAATCATATTCCTTTTTCGAAAAATTTGGCTCTTGTTGAAAATGGACCTATATCAATTCAAGAAGATAATGAAGAAAAAATATATAATCAGACATTAAAAAAAATGGATAAAAATTTTATCAAGAGCATGTCTATAGCGATATTTGATGGATATAAAGATATCTATCATCAAATTCCATTATTTGATAATATTCAGATGATTAAGTCACTAGATTCAGAAATAAGTCATGGCATAACTTTTATAGTATGTGAAGATGAATATGTTGAACGTTTTCCAAATGGTTTTATGTCAGCAGCTATATCAACTTCAGAACCAGATAAAATAGTGAAGAAGTTTGATTTAGAAAATATTCATGCAACAAATTCTTATAAACAAAATAGTACACGATTACAGTTAATGGATATAACAGAAATATTAGTCTATAGTTTTGTAGGTGTTATGATATTTTTCTCTTTTTTAAATGTTATTAATATGATGAGTTCTAGTGTTGAAAAAAGAAGAAAAGAATTTGCAATGTTAATGAGTGTGGGTATGAGTCCAAATGATATCAAAAAGATGTTATGGAAAGAATCGTTAGTTTATGGATTAAAAGCATTTATTTATAGTTTTCCAATCTGCATATTGATTGAGTATATGTTTTATAAAAGAATATTATTTATTGAAATTCCTTTTATACCTTCTTGGAATGTTTATATGATTGTATTTATTGTCATTATGCTAATCATGATGTCTACATTTTTGATAGGATTAAATCATTTTAAAAAACAAAATATTATAGAAACATTAAAAGATGATATGTAATTATTCATATCTTCTTTTTCAAAAAATGAGAAATATGACAGAACTGTCACTCCTTTGTCAGGGTTTTGTCATTTTGATTTGATACGATAATAACAGGAGGAATATATATGAATATACTAGAAGTTAAAGATTTAACAAAAATATATGGAAATGATGAAAATCAGGTTGTAGCCTTGGATCATGTTTCTTTCACTGTTGAAAAAGGTGAATTTATTGCTATTGTAGGTTCATCTGGATCAGGAAAGAGTACACTATTGCATTTGATTGGTGGTGTTGATAAACCAACAAGTGGTGAAGTCATTGTGAATGGACAGAATGTCTATAAAAAGAATGAAAATGAATTAGCTATATTTAGACGTAGAGAAGTAGGATTAATTTATCAATTCTATAATCTCATACCTATATTAACTGTTGAAGAAAATATGACATTACCAGTGTTACTGGATAATAAAAAAGTGAATCAGGAACGACTTGATGAATTACTACGTATATTGGATTTAAAATCAAGAGAAAAGCATCTACCAAGAGAACTTTCAGGAGGACAGCAGCAACGTGTATCAATAGGAAGAGCATTGATGAATGCACCATCTTTAGTCTTGGCAGATGAACCAACAGGAAACCTTGACTCAAAAAACAGTAAAGAAATCATAGATTTATTAAAACTGACACAAAAAAGATATAAGCAGACATTAATTATGATTACTCATGATGAAAGTATAGCGATGCAGGCAGATAGAATTATCGTGATAGAAGATGGAAAAATAAAAAAAGATGAGGTTATCAGAAAATGAAAATCATGAATACATTGACCTTAAGGTATCTGAAAGCCAATAAAAAAAGAAGTTTATTAACATTTCTATGCATTATGGTATCAGTTATCATGATGAGTTGTGTTGGCATGGCTTTTTCATCAGGAAAAGCCTACTATAAAAGTTATATAGAAAAGACGGTTGGAGATTATCATTATTATTTATTTGGAGCAGAAAAAGAAGTTGGTGAACTTATATATAATGATCCATTAGTTGATGAATATTATAAATCTGATATTTTTAATTTATCTTATCAAGATGCCAATATAAATGTTCTATCTGGTGACTATGCTTATTTTCAAAAAAGAAATCTACAAGATTATGTATTAAAAGGCAGGTTGCCAGTCAATAAATATGAGATTTTAGTAACAGAAGGATTTTTAAAACAAAATCAAATTGAGAAAAATATTGGTGATCAAATAGAATTTGATAACGGAAATATATATACTATTGTAGGTTTGATGTCTATTTATAAAACACAAGATTATTTTTTTAATACTTATCAGGCCCTCACATATATAGATGAAAATCAACCAATTATTCTTTATGTTAAAGATAAAGATGTTTCTAATCGTATTTTTGATCATACTGAGCAATTAGAAAATCAAATCAAGAAAATAAGAAATACTGATGCAGATGGCGTTGGTCTTGTTTATAATTCATCTTATTTAGCTATTCAAGATATTTTTGAAGAAAATTCAAAATCTTCGTTCTTAAATGTTTATAAAATGATTTATATATTAATAGGTGTTATTGGTATTATTTCTATTTTCATTATTTATCAGGCTTTTCATCTTTCAACAAGTGATCGTATACAATATCTTGGTATGTTATCAAGTGTAGGAGCAACACCTAAACAAAAGCAACGTTCGGTTTACTTTGAAGGATTTATTTTAACAATGATTGCTATACCATTAGGTTTAATCATCAGTTACTTAGGATTATCTATGACTTTTCTCATAGCCAATCAGATGGATCTATTAAAAAATACAGGTGTTGAAATTCATATACAAATATCAATAGTTTATATGATTGCTGTGATTGTGTTAAGTTTTTTAACAGTTGCAGTTGCATTGTACATACCAGCAAGAAGAATATCTCGCATTTCTATTATGGATGCCCTTCATAAAAATGATGAAGTCAAAGTCAAAAAATCTAAGCTTCAATTAAATTCTTTTTTGAAAAAACATTTACATATATCTTGGCAAATGGCATTAAAAAATTATAAAAGGCAAGGTAGAAAATCAAAAATTATTATTTTTTCTCTTGTGCTATCTATGTGTTTATTTATAACTGTATTTAGCTTCAGTAAAATGTTTTTAAGAACTGTGAATGATAATAGTGGGATCAGTGATTATAATATTTTGGCTTATGTTCCATTAGATAATGTAGATCAAATCAATCAAATATTAGATAGTCAAGATCATCAGAGTTATCACTTTATAAGTCATAATTCCGTTAAGGTTCACATTAATCAAGATTATCTTAACTATCAGGATGAAATGACAGACATGAGTATAGCTGTGATTGATCAAAAAAATTATGAGAAGATTTGTCAAGATAATGATATTATTCCTACAAAGAATCAAGCACTTATCTATGATACGCTAATATCTATTATGGATGATAATGGAGAAGAAGAAACATATTCAAATCTATATAAAAAGATGGATAAGAATTTTATAGAGGAAATTTATTTTGAAGAATATGATGGTGAAAATATATATCAAAGACAATTAGAAAATTTTGATTCTATTGAACTTCTTCATACAGAAGATGAATGGGGAATATCATATTCATATGAAATAACATTGCTTGTTCCTATTGAGTATTATAAGAATAACATTAGAGAGGACGCAGCCATTACTTATTATATTCAATCAGATGATGCTGATTCATTATGTGATGAATTAGAATCTGTAGGTATTGAAACAGTCAATATTGAAGAAAATTCTCAATATGCAAGACAATTAGTACAACTTGTTCAAATATTTGTTTATGGATTTGTTAGTATTATGGTTTTCTTTACATTACTCAATATTTTAAATATGATGAGTGCAAGTATTGAAAAAAGAAGAAAAGAATTTGCAATGATTTTAAGTGTAGGAATGAGTTATAAGGATATGACAAAGATGATATTCATAGAATCATTCATTTATGGTATTAAAACAGTTATATATGGTTTTCCTTTATGTTTATTGATTGAATATATTATGTATCAAGTATCACCATATGGTCATATTGATTTTTCTCCATCATGGATAGCTTATATTATTTCTTTTCTGATTATTTTCTTAGTTATGATATTGACATTTAAAGTAGGGTTAAACCGATTTAAAAAACAGAATATTATAGAGACACTTAAAGATGATATGTAGTGAAAAAGACTACATATCTTTTTTTAGCTTAAATTTAGCATTTAAGAGGTTTTTCTACAAAAAGGAGATTTATGTCTTTTTTCATAAATAGCGAATATAAGCCATAAAAACTATCATTTTTAGTGGTTTTGTGATATAATAGTTCAGGTTATGAAAGTATGGGTGATATAAATATGATTGAAATCAAGATTCATGGTGAGTTTATTACTTTGGGACAGTTATTAAAATTAGCAAATGCTGTGAGTAGTGGAGCTGAAGCAAAATTGGTTATTGCGGATGGATTGGTTCTTGTGAATGGTGAAGTTGAAACAAGACGTGGTAAAAAGCTCCATCATCAGGATATTGTTTCTTTTGATGGTCAGGATTATCTTATAAAGAATGAAGATTTATAGTATTGAATTAAAGAATTTTAGAAACTATGCTCATTGTTCTGTAGAATTTGATCCTTTTATTAATATTTTAATTGGTCAAAATGCTCAGGGAAAAACAAACTTATTGGAAGCTATTTATATTCTATCTATGTCGAAGAGTTTTAAGACAAAGATCATTGATGAATTGATTTATTTTGATGAAGATTTTGCGAAAATTCATGGAAAAATCATGAATAATCAAAAGAACCTAGATTTGGAAATTGTTTTATCAAAACTAGGAAAGAAAGCTTTTATTAATCATAATGAAATTAAGAAAACAAGTGATTATGTTGGTTATTTAAATGTTGTTTTGTTTGTTCCGGAAGATTTGATGTTAATAAAAGGAAGTCCTAAATTAAGAAGAAGATTGATTGATATGGAATTATCAAAGATATCACCTATATATATGTATGAATTTAATAAATATCAAAAACTTTTAAAAGAAAGAAATAAGTATTTAAAATTATTAAATGAAAAACATTTAAAGGCTGATGATTATTTAGAAGTTTTATCAGAACAAATGGCACAATTACAGGTTCAATTATTAAAGAAAAGAATTGAGTTTGTAGCATTATTGAATGATATTGCGATGAAAATGTATGATTATATTGCGGGGCATAAGGAAACTTTAACAATTCAATATAAGACCAATTATAAAGATATGAGTTATGAAGGTATATTGAAAGATTATCAAAAGTATTATCAAAAAGATATTGATTTGAAAAAAACAAATCATGGAATCCATAAGGATGATTTATGGATTTGTTTAAATGATCAGGATGCTTTGACTTATGCATCACAGGGACAACAAAGGTCAATAGTGTTGGCTATGAAAATAGCTTTATTGGAGTTAGTCAAAAAAGAAATTGGGGAATATCCAATTTTATTGTTAGATGATGTTTTGAGTGAGTTGGATGATGTAAGAAAAACAAAACTATTAAATTTAATTGATGGTAAAGTGCAGACATTTATTACTTCAACAAATATTGATGGTATTCATCATCAGGTAATTGATAAGGCAAAGAAAATTGTCATTGGAAATGGATGTGTGAAAGGAGAAAGCTATGGAAGAAAACAATAAAGTTCAACACAGTTATAATGAATCTGATATCCAGGTTTTAGAAGGACTTGAAGCTGTTAGAAAAAGACCAGGTATGTATATAGGATCAACTTCTTCTAGAGGTTTACACCATTTGGTTTGGGAAATTGTTGATAACTCAATCGATGAAGCATTAGCTGGTTTTTGTAATGAAATTCAGGTTATTTTAGAAGAAAATGATGTTGTGAAAGTTATTGATAATGGACGTGGTATGCCTACAGGTATTCATGCGAAAACAGGGAAAAGTACAGTCGAAACAATTTTAACTGTTTTACATGCTGGTGGTAAATTTGGAGGTGGAGGCTACAAGGTTTCTGGTGGTCTACACGGTGTTGGTGCCAGTGTTGTTAATGCATTAAGTGAATGGCTGGAAGTCTATGTACATAGAGATGGACATATTTATTATCAGCGCTTTGAAAAAGGTGGACAACCTGTTGAAGATTTGAAAATTATTGGTGATTGTGATGATACAGGAACAACTGTTATTTTTAAAGCTGATCCTTTAATTTTTGATGAAACGACGGTTTATGATTATGAGACATTAAATCAAAGAATCCGTGAATTAGCTTTCTTAAATAAAGGATTAAAATTGATTTTAGAAGATCGTCGTCAAAAACCATACAAGAAAAATGAATATCACTATGAAGGTGGTATTAAAGAATATGTTGCTTATTTGAATCGTAATAAGACACCTATTCATGAAGAAATTATTTATGTGGAAGATGAAATAGATGATATTAAGGTTGAAGTTGGTATGCAATATAATGATGGCTATCAGCCAAATATCTATTCTTTCTGTAATAATATTAATACACATGAAGGTGGGACTCATGAAGAAGGTTTCCGTCTTGCTTTAACAAGAGTGATTAATAATTATGCAAAAAATAATAATTTCTTGAAAAAAGATGAAGACTCTTTAAGTGGTGATGATTGTCGTGAAGGTTTAACGGCTATTATTTCAGTGAAACATCCTGATCCTCAATATGAAGGGCAGACAAAGACAAAGTTAGGAAATGCTGAAGTCAGAAAAATAGCAAGTAATATCATTTCAACAGCATTAGAAAAATTCTTATTAGAAAATCCAAATACTGCACAGGTGATTGTTAATAAGGCCATTGTTGCCAGTCGTGCTAGAATGGCAGCCAAACGTGCGAGAGAAATGACAAGAAGAAAAACAGCTTTAGACAGTATTGCTTTACCTGGTAAACTGGCTGATTGTTCATCTAAGGATCCTAGCGAATGTGAAGTTTTCATAGTCGAAGGGGATTCTGCCGGTGGTAGTGCAAAAATGGGAAGAGATCGTAGAACTCAGGCCATTTTGCCATTACGTGGTAAGATTTTAAATGTTGAAAAATCGAGATTAGATAGAATTTTAGGTAATGCTGAAATTCGTTCAATGATTACAGCTTTTGGAACGGGTATTGGAGAAGAATTTGATATCAGTAAATTAAGATATCATAAAATTGTTATTATGACCGATGCCGATGTTGATGGTGGACATATTCGTATTTTGATGTTGACATTCTTATATCGTTTCTTAAAACCATTGATTGAAGAAGGATATGTTTATGCAGCACAACCACCATTATATTTATTGAAACATGGAAAAGAAGAATATTATTTATATTCTGATTATGAATTGGAAAAGAAAAAAGAAGAGCTTGGTGAAAATGCCAAAATTTCTATTCAACGTTATAAAGGTTTAGGAGAAATGAATGCTGAACAGTTATGGGATACAACAATGAACCCAGAACATCGTGTTTTATGGCAAATTGATTTGGATGATGCAATGCAGGCTGATGCTATGTTTGATATGTTGATGGGTGAAAAAGTTGAACCAAGACGTGAATTTATTCAAGAAAATGCACAAATGGCAGAATTAGACTTATAGTAAAGGAGAGAAAGAATGGAAGAACGTGGAATCAAGAAAAGATCATTAACAAAAGAAATGAAACAATCCTTTATCAATTATGCCATGTCAGTTATTGTTCAAAGAGCTTTACCAGATGTTAGAGATGGATTAAAGCCTGTTCAAAGAAGAATTGTGCATGGAATGAATGAACTGGGATGTTATAGTGATAAACCATATAAGAAATCAGCGCGTATTGTTGGGGAAGTTATGGGGAAATATCATCCTCATGGTGACTCTTCAATTTATGAAGCTTTAGTCCGTATGGCTCAAGATTTCAGTTATCGTTATATGTTAGTCGATGGTCATGGGAACTTTGGATCTATTGATGGTGATGGAGCTGCGGCACAGCGTTATACTGAAGCCAGAATGTCTAAGATTTCTATGGAAATGGTTAGAGATATCAATAAAGATACAGTTAATTTTATTCCTAACTATGATGGTGAAGAATCAGAACCAGAAGTTATGCCATCACGTTTCCCTAATCTATTAGTCAATGGAACAACCGGAATTGCAGTTGGTATGGCAACAAATATTCCACCTCATAATTTAGGCGAAGTCATTGATGCGATTTTGGCTGTTTCTCATAATCCTGATATTACGATTTTAGAATTAATGGAAAATTATATTCAGGGACCTGATTTTCCTACAGGTGCTTATATCTTAGGAAAATCAGCAATTAAAAAAGCTTATGAAACAGGAAATGGCCTAATTGTGATGAGAGCTAAAACGGATATTATTGATATTCATGGTGGCAAGAAAGCCATTGTTGTCACTGAAATACCATATATGGTCAATAAGGCTCGTTTAATTGAAAAAATGGCTGAACATGTTAAAGAAAAACGTATTGAAGGGATTACAGAAATACGTGATGAATCTAACCGTGAAGGTATTCGTATTATGATTGAACTTCGTAAAGATGTTCAACCAGAAGTGATTTTAAATCAATTATTTAAATTAACTTCATTGCAGACAACATTTGGAGTGAATTCAATAGCTTTAGTTAATAATCAACCTCAAACTTTAAATTTAAAACAAATGATTACTTATTATCTTGATCATCAAGAAGAAGTTATCAGAAGAAGAACAGCTTATGATTTAAAGAAAGCTGAAGATCGTGCTCATATTTTAGATGGGTTAAAAAGAGCATTGGATCAAATTGATGCAATTATTGAACTCATTCGTTCATCAAGAACAACAGAAATTATTCAACAAAGATTGATGGATGAATTTAATATGTCTGATCGACAAGCAAAAGCAATCAGAGAAATGCAGCTTCAAAGATTAGCCGGTTTGGAAAGAGAAAAGATTGAAAATGAATTGAAACAGTTATTAGAATTTATTGCTGATTTAAAAGATATCTTAGCTAATAGAGAAAGAATATTAGAAATTATTGAAAAAGAATTATTAGAAATTAAAGCTAAGTTTGCTGATAAGAGAAGAACAGAAATTATTCAAGGAACATTTGATTTAGAAGATGAAGATTTAATTCCAGTTGAAGATGTTATTATTTCTTTAACTTCTAATGGATATGTCAAACGTATGCCTGTTGATACTTATAAAACACAAAATAGAGGTGGTAGAGGTATCAAAGGTATGGGAACAAATGAGGATGATATTGTTGATGCTCTTATCCATATGAGTACACATGATGATTTATTATTCTTTACAAACTTTGGTAAAGTTTATCGTTTAAAAGGATATAATATTCCTGAATTTGGTAGAACTGCTAAAGGATTACCTGTTGTCAATTTATTAAATCTAGATAAAGATGAAAGTGTCAAATCTATGATTTCTATTCATAAAGAAGATATTGATGAAGATAAGAATTTATATCTATTCTTTGTGACATTGAATGGTTTGGTTAAGAAAACATCTATTGAAGAATTTAAAAATATTAGACAATCTGGTAAGATTGCAATTAATTTAAAAGATGAAGATCAGTTGGTTGCTGTAAAATTAACACAAGAAAATGAAGAAATCTTAGTAGCTGCATCTAATGGAAAATTAATTAGATTTAATGAAAATGATGTCAGACCAATGGGAAGAACAGCATCTGGTGTTAAAGGTATTAATGTAGATGGTAGTCATGTTGTTGGTATGACAACAAATGGAGAAGGACAATATATTATGGCTATTAGTGAAAATGGTTATGGTAAGATGTCTCCAATTGAAGATTATCGTGAATCACATCGTGGTGGTAAAGGTGTGAAAACAATTAATACAACTGAAAAGACTGGACAATTAGTGGCTTTAAGAGCTGTTAATGGTGATGAAGATTTATTAATTATGACAAGTGAAGGTATTATGATTAGACTTCCAATGGAACAAGTCAAACTAGCTGGAAGAAATACTCAAGGTGTCAGATTAATTAAAGTTGCTGAAGGATCAACTGTTTCTAGTGTGGAAGTTGTTGATAAATCAGAAGAAGAAACTGAAGAAAGTAAAGAAGAATAGTATGTCGTAATTGACATACTATTTTTTAATAACTTTACCCATATAAAAAGATTTCTACTCTTGAGAAATCTTTTTATATTGATGAATAGCATCTTTGAATTTATCTAAAAAAGCATCTTCACCTAAAGTATTGATTTTAAAAAATAAAGCTTGGCTTCCACCTGAAGTTATGGCAGTGACTTGCATTTGATTTTGATATTCTGTTATCGTTATAGATAAGCTTAATCGATTGCTTCCTGAATAACTATATCTTTCTAAAATTAAAATACCAACATGAACATCATGAATATCATAATAATGCTCATCTTCAATAGAAGCAGAAAAACTTGATTTTATCAATTCATCTTTTAAAAATTGACAGAAAGGTTTAAAAGAACCATGAAGTTCACAAGAATATTTAGACATGATAATCCCTCCTTATATATAGATTATCATGAATTTTTGAAAAAACTGTGTATTTTATAGAATAAAATTTTATGATTCTATTATTTCAACAATATTTGACAAATATCTTGAACTTTTCTACAATATCTATAAAAGTAGGTGAAATTTATGAAAAAAATACAAATCAGTCAAACTTTAAAGAATATAATAATTATTATTGTTATTGCAGTTATTTTCTTTTTTATTGGGAAGGTGTGGCCTAGTGGTGAGGAACCAACAGAAATAACAAGTGATTTATTATCACAGCAAATTCAAAGTATCAGTGAATTAGCAAGTGTAGAATATAATTATACAAATATGGGAAAATATGAAAATCAGGCAACTTTTTATGGATGGAAAGTGCCTTTTACAACAAAAAGCTTTATTTTATCATATGATGGTAAAATAAAAGCTGGAATTGATATGAGTTTAGTAGAAGTGAATGTTCATGGTCAAAATATTGACATTACAATTCCACAAGCTAAGATTTTATCTCATGAAATTGATCAGGAAAGTATTGAAGTTTTTGATGAAACAAAAAATATATTTAATCAGATAAGTATTACGGATTATAATCAGTTTGCAATTGATCAAAAAGAGAGTATGGAAAGCAAAGCGAAGGAAAAAGGCTTGTTAGAAGAAGCTCAAAACAAAGCTCAAGAAACAATACAGACATTTGTAGAGTCATTGTATGATTCTTCAGATGATTATAAAATTCAAATAAATGTGGCAGAATCTTAAGGTTCTGTCATTTTTTGTTGAAATATGAAGATATTATAGTATAATGTTAGAAGTTTGGGTATAGAAATGGGAGGTTATATATGAATTCAAGTCAAAGTGGTAAGAAATTAGCAAAGAAAATGATTATTGCTTTAATTTGTGGTTTAATTGCTGGATTTGGATGTATTTTATTGAGAGAAAATTTATTAGCTAGTGGACAGGAATCATTATGGAATACCATTAACAATGTATTATTTCAAGATATTACTGCAGAAGGAGCTAATAGTGCAATTGGTTTATTTTATATTGTAGGGCAATTGTTTGTGAATGCATTACAATTAATTATTATTCCAATGGTGTTTGTATCTATCATTTTAGCTATTTGTGTTATCACAGATACAAAGAAGTTAGGACGAATTTCTTCTAAAACAATAGGAACATTCCTTATTACAACGGTTTGTGCTCTTATATGGGCAGGTATTATTGGTTCTATTGTTTATAAACTGGGAGCATTTAATGCTGTACATGCAGATAACTTAGTCATTCAGGAAGGAACTGTAGGTTCTAATCCATTAAATATTATTGTTTCAGTTATTCCCAATAACTTAATTAATGCATTTATGGATAATGGTAATGTTTTAGCTGTTGTTTTCTTAGCAGTAGCGATTGGGCTTGCAATGAATCAATTAAAAGATAAAACAAAGACATTAAAGAAATTATTAATTGAGTGCAGCGATATTATTTCTGTGTGTTTATCATTTGTTATTACAAAATGTGCGCCATATGCTATATTTTGCTTATTAACAAGAACATTTGCTATATATGGTATTGATTATTTATTACCAGCATTAGCTTATGTTGTAACAGTTCTTTTGGCTTTAATTATATATCTATTTATTGCTTATCCAATTTATCTTATGGTGATGGGAAAAATTAATCCAAAACCATTTATGCATAAAATTCCCAAAGTTGCTTTATTTGGTTTTTCAACATCATCAAGTGCAGCAACATTACCAATTAATAAAGAAACAACTGTGAATGAATTAGGTGTAAGTGAGGAAATAGCTTCATTTGTTTTACCATTAGGAATGACAATAAATATGGATGGTACAGCTATTATGCAAGTCATTGCAGCTATCTTTATTGCGGCAAGTTCTGGTTATGATGTGACTTTGACGTCTATGGCTATTATTGCATTTCTTGCTTTAATTGCATCAGTGGGTACACCCGCAGCACCAGGTGCTGGAGCTGTCATCTTATTTACGATTTTAACAGGTATGGGGTATACAAATGATGGTGCATTGTTGGCTTATTCATTAATCTTGGCAATCAATAGACCAATTGAGATGCTTGTAACATCATTGAATGTTGTTGGAGATTCAGCAACTTCTGTTATTGTTGCTAAAAAAGAAAATATGTTAGATGAAGATATTTATAACAGTTAAGTAAGCTCATTATAGAGCTTATTTTTAATTTTATGATATTTGCTAAAAGCAATTTATAAAATAAAATCATTATTACTAAACTTTATACAATTGTCTATTTATGAATGATATAGTGTGCATGAATAGCAATAACGGTAGGTGGTTATGCCTTGGTCGTGGGACGAAGGCACGTTATCCTTCGTTGACATAGATATCCATCAAGAGATGGAAATATGAAAGACGGAGGTGATAGACATGACATCTTATGAGATGGTCATGATGGTGTTAAGAATACTGACATTTATCATGACTTTAATAAGTTTGATTGTGAAATTGCTTCTTATCATTATCGATAAGGATAAAAAAGCAAAAAATAACTACCTCTTGCTCGGACAAAGTTGAGGTAGTTATTTTTCCTTAATTTAATCTAAGGCATAACCGTTTATCGGCTGTTCCTTTTTCAATTACATTATAGTTTATGTCATTTTGATTGTCAATATACAGATCAATTGGCTTAACATCATAAAAATGATATAATTTTTTACAAGAAATAGAGGTGTTATAAAGATGAGTTGTTTGATTAGAAAATGGAAAAGAGAAGATGCACAAGATTTACAAAAATCTATTAATGATACAAGAGTTTTAAATAATTTAACAGATCGTATACCCTATCCATATCATTTACAGGATGCCTATGATTATATAGATGCTATGTTAGCTGTTGATGAAAATGAAATATTTGCTTTTGCGATTGAATATGAAGGACATGTTGTAGGAAGTATTTCTGTTTTAAGGCAGGAAGATATTTATCGAAGAAGTGGAGAAATAGGATATTATCTAGGATATGATTACTGGGGACAAGGCATTATGAGTGAAGCTGTGAAACAGGCATGTCTATTGATTTTTGAGCATAGTGATATAGAGAGAATTTTTGCAGCACCTTTTGATTATAATCATGCTTCACAAAGAGTTTTAGAAAAATGTGGTTTTAAACGTGAAGGTATTTTACGTAAGAATGGCTTTAAAAATGGGGAGTTTCATGACATGATAATGTATTCTTTAATTAAATAATTATTGAAATTATCAAGTCTTATGCTATAATCAGTATATCAAATCGTTGCATTGGATAAGTAAATGTGAAATCATGATAGAGAGCTGATGGTTGGTGTAAATCAGTATGAGGAAACATTGAAATCTACCAATAAGAGAAGCTAATCACTTCCGGTTGAACCGTTATCTCATTAAAGTTATCAGTTTGATAAGAAATAGGGTGGCACCACGATGAATTCGTCCCTTGTGAAAGGTGCTTTTTATTTTATTGAAAAGGAGACATGAAAAATGATTGATATTGCTATACTTAGAGAAAATCCAGAATCTGTAAAAGAAAACATGAGAAAAAAATTTCAACATGATCGTTTACATTTAGTTGATGAAGCTTATGAATTAGATAAAGAATATCGTGAAGCTCTTACGAAGGCAAGCGAACTTCGTGCTATGCGTAATACATTATCTAAAGAAATTGGACAATTTATGCGTGAAGGAAAAAAAGATTTAGCTGAAGAGAATAAGAGAAAAGTTACTGAAATGGCTGATACTTTAAAAGAATTGGAAGCCAAGGAAGCTGAATTAGGCCCAAAATTAAAAGAAGTTATGATGAAAATTCCTAACTTTATTGATGATAGTGTACCTATTGGTAAAGATGATAGTGAAAATGTAGAAATTCAAAAATATGGGGATCCTTTTGTTCCTGATTATGAGATTCCATATCATGCTGATATCATTACTAAGCTAGGTGGATTAGATAAAGAAGCAAGTGGAAGAACAAGTGGTAATGGTTTCTATTATTTGATGGGAGATATTGCCAGACTTTCTTCAGCAATGTTATCTTATGCGAGAGATTTTATGATTGATAAAGGATTTACTTATTGTATTCCTCCATTTATGATCAGAAGCGATGTTGTGACTGGTGTTATGTCATTTGAAGAAATGGATGCGATGATGTATAAAATCGAAGGTGAAGATTTATATCTGATTGGTACAAGTGAGCATAGTATGATTGGTAAATTCAAAGATCAGATTGTGAAAGAAGAAGATTTACCAATTACATTAACTTCATATTCACCATGTTTTAGAAAAGAAGTAGGGGCTCATGGTATTGAAGAACGTGGTATTTATCGTGTTCATCAATTTGAAAAACAGGAAATGGTTGTTTTATGTAAACCTGAAGATGCTATGAAATGGTATGATAAAATGTGGTCATATACTGTTGAGTTATTTAGAAGTTTAGATATTCCTGTGAGAACACTAGAATGTTGTAGTGGTGATTTAGCTGACTTAAAAGTCAAATCTTGTGATGTAGAAGCATGGTCACCTAGACAGAAAAAATATTTTGAAGTTGGATCTTGTTCTACATTAGGAGATGCGCAAGCTAGACGTTTAGGTATTCGTACAAAAGGTGAAAGAGGAACATATTATGTCGCAACTCTTAACAATACAGTTCTAGCAAGTACACGTGCACTTATTGCATTTATTGAAAATAATTATAATGAGGATGGAAGTATTTCTATTCCTGAAGTATTAAGACCATATATGGGTGGAAAAGAAAAAATCGGTTAAGATCAAAATCTTAACCTTTTTTTATACTTAATTGACGAATATGCTGAATAAGTGGAAAATGACGATTAATCATTGAAACAAATTTACCTACTGTTATAGCAGAAATAATTGTACCTAAACCAACACCCTGTAAAGAATGAAAAAACACAAAAGAACAAAGACTTGCAATCACAATAAGTGTCACATCAAAATAAACTTTAATAAGCCCAAATTCTTTGTGAGTTACGTCACTGATTGCTTTGACAATACCTTCACCTGGAACCATAATAACGTCAGGAGCAACTTCGATACTGATACCTAAAGCTAAAATGATACAACCAATAATAAGACTCATAAAACGGATAATGAATGTTTCTGGTTGAAACCAGTTCATCATAAACATACCTAAATCAACAAACATACTAAAAATAATATTAGCAATGATTTGTAAAAATTGAAAAGGACGGAAATTTTTTCTAAGTATCATAATTTGTAATAGAATATAAATCATATTAAATATAAATGTTGTTGTTCCAAAACTTAAATTTGTAAAATACAAGCTAAATACGTAGGGGATACTTGAAATTTGTGATGTCCCTAAAGCACTCTTTGTAATAAATGCTATTCCAAATGAATTAATAAAAAGTCCTAATAAAAAATAAAAATATCTTAAAATCGTCTTATTCATGATATGCCTCCTGAAAATTTTGAATGATTTGATTCAATAAGTCATTAACTTCTTCTTTTTTTAAAGATTGATAAGCAATAGAATCTGCTTCATAGCATATTTGTTTGACTTTTAATGCAAGCTTATGACCAGAATCTGTTAAAAAAATTTGAATTGAACGTTTATCATGATGATGTGATTTTCGATAAATCAATCCCTGTTTTTCCATTTTTTGTAGTAAGATTGTCATTGTTGATTTATCTAAGACACATGTCTTTCCAATTTCTTTTGGGGTTTGCCCATCTTTTTCTAAAAGACATTCCAATATTTTAGGTTGACCTGGATAAAGACCAAGTTCAGATGTTTTTTGAACAATCATCTTGTTACTGTAATGAAAGCATTTCAATAATAAAAAATGTATTTCCTGATTTAACATAGATACACTCCTATATAGTTTGAATTCAAACTATATTGTAATATTATCATGTTTTTATGTCAAGTATGAGATAATCTTTAAAATCACTTGAAAATAGTCATAATCTTATGATGAGTAAACATTTTATGACGGGAAAAAGGATTTATTGGTAAATAGAAATTTTTATTGATTTGTAGAGGAAATATGCTATAATAGATTTTGCCATTACAATAGGCGGCTTCGAACCATGTCAGGACCGGAAGGTAGCAGCATTAAGAATGTCCGTTTATGTGTAGTGGCTTTTTTCTGAGGAGTGAGATTATGAGTGATGAGGAATACATGCAATTAGCTTATCAGCAGGCCTGCCAGGCAAGAGATATAGATGAAGTTCCAATTGGTGCTATCATTGTGAAAGATGGACAAATTATTGCTCAGGCTTTTAATCAAAAAGAATCAACACATGATGTCACAGCACATGCTGAGATGATTGCTATAAGAAAAGCATGTCAAAAGTTAGGGACTTGGCATTTGGATGGTTGTGTCTTATATTCAACATTGGAACCATGTTTAATGTGTAGTGGTGCTATTATTCAAAGTCGTATAGAAAAAGTTGTATTTGCAGCAAAAGGACAAAGATGGCATGGATTATCTAATTATTTAGAAAGTCATGAATTTAATCATTATCCTCAAATCATTTCAGGTGTCTTAGAAAAACAATGTTGTTTATTATTATCTCAATATTTTAAGAGTAAAAGAAATCATTAAAGAGTTTATTCTTATATCTAAGAATTCTCTTTTTTATTTGTGATTTTTCATTATTTATCCACATAAATATGATATACTTTTTTTAGAGGTGATATATATGGATCAAAGAATGTTAACTGAACAGATGGATTATCAAAAATTTCTAGGAAAAGTTGTGAAATGGGTTTTCTTTGGAGTCAGTACAACAGCTATTACATCTGTGATTATTATTCTTTCTGGTATTATCAATGTAGTGATAAATTATTATTTTCCTATTTTAATTTCATCAACGATTTTAGAAATTGTTTTTGTTTTGATTCTATATAAAAAATTAAAAGGACATGAAGATCAAATTTCTATATCTTCGGCTAAAAGATATTTCCTTATATATTCTATTATTAATGGAATTGTGTTTTCTTTCATTTTATCTGCTGTATCTTTCTATATTTCAGCACTTGCATTTGCATTAACAGCAGCATATTTTGGATTATTATATACGATTACGCAATATACGGATTCAAGCTTTTCTCATATTGGAAAAATATGTTTATCTGCATTACCTATATTAATCATTGGTTATCTTATTTTATTATTTATTAATGCGCCACTTCTTTATTATGGTATTATTTTCTTGGACTTGGCAATATTTACTGGAATTACTCTTTATGATATGAAGAATATTTCAACTATGTATCAGATGTCATCTCCTGAATCATTAGAAGGTATAGCAATGATTTGTGCAGTGGAATTGTATTTGGATTTTGTCAATATCTTTATTGATATTTTAATGCTTATTATGGATAATAATTAGATATCGAAAGATATCTTTTTTTATGTTATAATGTGACAAGGCAAGGAGTTGATGACAATGGCATATAAGACATTATATCGTGTATATCGTCCACAAAAATTTGATGATGTGGCTGGACAGGAACATATTATTACAACTTTACAACATGCAGTTGAGGAAAATAAGATTTCTCATGCATATTTATTTTGTGGTCCACGAGGAACTGGAAAGACAACAATAGCAAAACTATTAGCAAAAGCTGTCAACTGTACAGGTTCTCCTAAACCATGTGATCAATGTGAAAATTGCCAACAAATTGCTTTGGGGACACACCCTGATGTTATTGAAATTGATGCTGCAAGTAATAATGGTGTTGATGAAGTAAGAAATCTTATTGAGAAAGTTAAATATGCACCAACACAAGGAAGATATAAAGTTTATATTATTGATGAATTTCATATGATGTCACCAGGAGCATCTAATGCTTTATTAAAAACTCTAGAAGAACCCCCAGAACATGTCATTTTTATTTTTGCTACAACAGAACCACATAAAATCTTACCGACGATTATTTCAAGATGTCAAAGATTTGATTTTACAAAATTAAGTGTTAATGACATCGTGAATCGTATGAAAGATATTTTAAAAGAAGAGCATTATCAATGTGATGATGATGCTTTAGAGCTGATTGCAAAATTGGCTGATGGTGGTATGCGTGATGCCTTATCCATTTTAGAACAATGTTTAGCTTATAATGATCAACATTTAACTGTACAGGATGTCAATCAGATCTATGGTATTGTTTCTTTAGAAAATAAGATTGATTTTATTAAAATTATATTATCTAAAGATATGAAAAAAGCATTATCTTTATTAGAAGATATGAAAATGAATGGAATAGATATTAAAAGACTGACTTTGGATCTTGTAGATATTTTGAAGGATGTTGTGATTTATCGTAATACTCAGGATGAATCTATTTTATTTGTTTTATCTAAATATTATTTGGATATGATAGTTCCCTTTATTGGGTGTGATGAAGCTTTGCATTTTATTGATATATTAATGGATGCAAGTGAAAAATATGCTAAAGTTATTAATCCATCTATTTATTTTGAATTGGCTATTTTAAAGATGTGTAATCAGATTCAAAATGAAAAAGTGATTGCTGTAGAAACTGTTAAAGTGCCTTCGCAGCCAGTAATGAAAGTTGTCGAAGAAGAACCGGTTATTGAAGAAGAAATAGTCAATGATGTTATAGAAGATGAACCAATTAAAGAACCTATAATAGAAGAAGAAACTCAAGACAATGTTCCAACTTTTGAATTTGAACGAGTACAAGAGATAGAACCAGAAGTTGATAATGATGTCAAAGTAGATGAAGCTGATATTATGAACATATTGGTACAGGCCAAAAGAGATATTTTACAGAGTATCCAGGAAAGATGGCCAATTATTAAAAGATATCTTGCTAATTTGAATATGGCAAAAAGTGCTGCTATGTTATGTGATGGTACAGCTGTTGCGGCTTGTCCAGGTGGATTGATTATTTCTTTTGAATATCAACCAGCAGTGAATGCTGTTAACTATTATAAAAATTACAAACAGTTAAGTACTTTTTTAAATGAAGTTCTTGGTAGTGAATATCGCTTTATTGCGATTCAACAAGATGAATGGATCAAAATGAGAAGTCATTTCATTGAATTAAAAAGAAAAAATCAATTACCCCAACCTCACGAATTAACACTTAAGCATATTGATAGCCATGATTTGGATCATGTTGATATGACTGAAGCACAAGAATATGCAGTGAAATTATTTGGAGATATCGTTGAATTTAAGGAGGATTAAAGATGAATTTTGGAAATTTATTACAACAGGCACAACAAATGCAACGTAAAGTTAATAAAGCAAAAAAAGAATTTGGAGAAAAAGAGTTTGATTTTGAAAGTCAAAATCAGCTGATTACAGGAAAAATGAAAGGTAATCTTTCAATTACAGAATTACATATTTCTGCTTCATTAATTCAAGAAGATCAAGAAGATATGGAAGCATTATTAATTGCAACAATTAATCAGGCAATTGAAAAAGTATCTCAAGAAAGGGAAGATACATTAAACAAAGTTACAAATGGTGTTGATGTATCAGCATTCTTATAATGGAATATCCTCATAGTTTTGAAGAACTGGTTGAATGTTTTAAAATGTTACCAGGAATTGGAACAAAAGGTGCAGAGAGACTGGTTTATCATGTTTTATCAATGGACCAGGATCAGGTTCAAAGATTTTCTGATGCTTTATTAAACTTAAAACGTAATATCCATTATTGCAAGAAATGTGGCCATATCTGTGAAGGTGAATTATGTGATATATGTCAGGATCCAACCAGAGATCAAACGACGATTTGTGTTGTTGAATCACCTAAAGATGTTTTTGCTATGGAAAAATTAAAAGAATATCATGGGTTATATCACGTTTTACATGGAACGATGTCTATCATGGATGGAAAAACAATTGATGATTTAAATATTCAGTCCTTATTTGAACGTTTAAATGATCAAATTAAAGAAGTTATTATAGCAACAAATCCAACGAGAGAAGGAGAAACAACAGCATTATTTCTTGCAAAGCTTTTAGCAAAAGAAAACATTCCTGCATCAAGGATTGCTAATGGATTACCTATTGGAAGTAATTTGGATTATGCTGATGAATTGACTTTATTAAAATCTTTAGAAGGAAGAAAGAAAATATAATCACCTCATATATTATTGTGAGGTGATTTTTAATGAAGATAACACGTATTTTTACAAGATTGCTTTTAGCAACACTATCTATTTTTATTTTTAATCATTTTTATAGTTTGACACATATTCAACTATCATTAAATATCTTTAATATTGTTATCATTTCTTTATTTGATATTTTTGGCTTTATTTTATGTATTATTCTTAATATTGGCCTCTAATATAATCAAGAAATAAAACTTTATCTTTGCATTAAATTTTTATATAATAGAGAATGAAATGAGGTGTTAAAATGTCTGGTATTTTTATTACTTTTGAAGGTGGGGAAGGTAGTGGTAAGACAACAATTGCTGCCATGATTAAAGAACATTTAACAAAAGAAGGGTATCAAGTCACTTTAACAAGAGAGCCTGGCGGAGTAGAAATTGCTGAAAAAATTCGTGATATTATTCACAATGTTGATTATACAAACATGGATTGTAAAACTGAAGCATTACTTTATGCTGCAAGTCGAAGACAGCATCTTGTTGAAAAAGTGATTCCAGCTTTAGAAAGTGGGCATATTGTTATTTGTGATAGATATCTTGATAGTTCAATGGTTTATCAAGGAATAGCAAGAGGCATTGGTGTTGATGAAGTCTATCAAATGAATTTATTTGCGACTGAAAACATTTTGCCAAAACGTACTATCTTTTTTGATATCTTACCAGAGGATGGTTTGAAGAGAGTTTATGCGAATAAAGATCGAGAAGTCAATAGATTGGATTTAGAAAATATTGATTTTCATCGTAAAGTTTATAATGGCTATTTATCTTTATGTGATAAATTTCCTGATCGTATTGTGAAAATTGATGCATCATTAACTATTGATCAAGTCTTTTCACAGGTTTTGTCAAAAATTAAAGAGATATTATGAGATATAAAGATTTACTGAAACAGGAACAGCCTATTTTATATCAAATTCTCTTACAAAGCTTTAAGAATCAAAAAATACCTCATGCTTTTTTATTGGTTGGTAAAAATGCAAGACAATCTGCTCATTTTATCGCAAAGAGTTTGATTTGTGAAAATGATATTCTAGCATGTGATCAATGTAATGAATGTAGACGTATAGATGAACACAATTATGGAGATTTTATTTATTTGAATGGTCATGATGAAACCATTAAAAAGAATAATATTGAATATATTCAAGAACAATTTTCTAAATCTTCATTAGAAGGTAAAGCAAAAATTTATTTAATGGAAAATATTGAAAATTCTACAGTTGAAGCTATGAATAGTCTTCTTAAAATGTTAGAAGAACCAACTGAAGGTATTTTTGCTATTTTTACTTGTCAAAATTTAAATCGTGTTTTACCTACAATTCAGTCAAGATGTCAGATCATTCAACTTTTACCTGGGTCTCAAAAATTATTGAGAGAAGAATTAAAAAAAGCAGATATTGCTGAGGATGATGTTAATGTTCTCTCAGAATTATTTACTGATTATGATGAGTGTAAAAGTTATATTGATTCTGAGGATTTTGACAAATTAAAAAATGAAGTTTATCATTTTGTTGATGATTTATACTTTCATAGAGAAAATCTTATTATTGATGTTCAAACTCACTTATTAAAAGATTTTAAGGATAAAGACTCTATTCAATTTTTTCTGAATATGTTAGTATTGGCATTGAGAGATTTGTTTCACGTGAAACATTTTATGAATCTTACATATTCATCTTTTAAGAGTTTATATGAAAGAATTGATGATCAGGAAGAAAATATTATTAATAAAATTAATTTAATTCTTGAGACAGAATATTTATTAAGTACGAATGCTAATGTTATGCTACTCATGGATAGTATGATGTATAGAATATAGAAAGGAGAATAATATGGAGGAAAAGTTAGCTCTGATACGTTTTAATAATGTTGGAAAATCCTATTATTTTTCTACTGATTTAGAACTTTATAAAGGAGCTAGAGTCGTTGTAGAAACAATAAGAGGACTTGAACTTGGTGAATTGGTATCAGATTTAAAAGATATTTCAGAATTTAATCTTGATACTGAATTAAAAAGAATCAAAAGATCAGCTAATCGTGCAGATATAGAATTATATGCTTATAATCAGGCTAAAGCAGAAAAATCTTTAGAAATATGTAAAGAAATAGTGAAACAATACAAATTAGATATGCATCTGGTAAGTTGTGAATATACTTTAGATGCATCAAAAGTTATCTTTATGTATACATCAGAAACTAGAGTTGATTTTAGAGAATTATTAAAAGAGCTTGCAAGTGTCTTTAAATGTCGTATTGAATTAAGACAAATTGGGCCACGTGATAAATCGAAGATTGTAGGAGGATTAGGCTCTTGTGGACTACCACTGTGCTGTTCATCTTTTTTAGGTGAATTTGATGGTGTTTCAATTAATATGGCAAAAAATCAAATGCTAGCCATTAATATCGATAAAATTTCAGGAGCTTGCGGTCGCTTGCTATGTTGTTTGAAATATGAAGATGATACATATACGAAAGAAAAACAAAGATTTCCTAAGATTGGTTCTAGAGTGAAGTATGACAATAAAATTGTAAAAGTAACAGGATTGAATGTTATTAGTGATTTGGTTAAGATTGAACATGATGGAAATATTTCATTTGTTCCATTAAGCGAAATTAAGATATTACCACCAAAGGATCATAAACATGAATCAAGAAGTCGTTAATTATTTATTGGCTTATAAAAACATGAAAATTATCCAAAGAAAAGACATGTTTAACTTTTCTTTGGATACTGTTTTATTAGCACATTTTTGTACAATTAATAAGGATCTAGATGAGATTGTTGATTTTGGTACTAATAATGCAGCCATTCCTCTTTTATTAAGTCGTAGAACAGATAAGAAAATCAAAGGTATTGAAATTCAAGAAGAGGCTGTTACTCTTGCAAATAAAAATGTTGCATTAAATCACTTAGAGAATCAAATAGAAATTATTCACGCAGATATTAAAAATTATGTTGAAGATGCGAAAAAGGTTAAATTAGTGGTTTGTAATCCTCCATTTTTTAAAGTGGATGAAAGAAGTCATCTTAATGATAATGAATATCTGAAAATTGCCCGTCATGAGATTAAAATCAATTTAGAAGAGATTATTCAGTGTGCTTCCAAAATCCTTGATAACAAAGGTCGTTTTGCGATGGTACATAGACCTGATCGTTTTATTGAAATTGTTAATATGATGCAGAAGTATGATATAGAACCTAAACGTGTTCGTTTTGTTTATCCTAAAATGGGTAAAGAGTCTCATATATTTTTAATAGAAGGTATGTATAAAGGAAATAAAGGTTTAAAAATTGAGTCACCATTGTATGCACATAATGACGATGGCAGCTATAGTCAGGAAGTCAGAAAAATGTTTGGAGAAGATATTTATGAATAGACAAAAGAGTTTTGAAAATCAGTTACCAACCCTTTATATTGTTGCAACACCGATTGGAAATTTAAGTGAAATGACTTATCGAGCAGTTGAAATTTTAAAAAGTGTTGATTATATTGCTGCTGAAGATACTCGTAATACAATAAAACTACTGAATCATTTCGAAATATCAACAAAATTAGTATCGCATCATGAGCATAATCTTTCCATTGCCATTCCAAAGATCATACAGGATTTAAAAGATGGTTGTCAAATAGCTTTGGTTAGTGATGCAGGTTATCCGGCTATTAGTGATCCTGGATATGAACTTGTCAAAGAAGTTATTAAAGAAGGAATGAATGTTGTTCCAATCTCAGGTGCTAATGCTTGTCTCGATGCGTTGGTTGTTTCAGGGATTGCTCCACAACCATTTACATTTTATGGTTTCTTAGATAGAAATGATAAAAAGAAGAAGAAAGAACTTGAAAACTTAAAAAACAAGCAAGAAACTATTATATTTTATGAAGCACCACATCGTATTAAAAAGACTCTTAAATTAATGTTAGATGTTTTTGGTAATAGAAACATTGCTCTTTGTCGAGAACTCACAAAGAAGCATGAAGAAATCAATAGGGGAACCATAGCAGAAATTCTTGATGTTGTTGATGATATGAAAGGTGAAATGGTTCTTGTTGTTGAAGGTGGTCAAGAGGAAATAAGTGATGAGATAACTTTTAATCAAACTATTGAAGAACATGTGGAAGAATATATCCAAATGGGAATGACAACTAAAGACGCTATTAAGGAAGTTGCAAAAGTTAGAAAATTATCTAAAAATCAAGTATATAATGAATATCATAAAAAATGAATATAGAAATATATTCTTTTTTTATATTTTAGCGTATAATACCCTTATAAGGGAGGAAGACATATGATATATACAATAACATTTAATCCATCTATAGACTATATGGTTGAAGTTGAAGATTTTCAATTAGGAGAAGTCAATAGAACTTCTCATGAATATATACTGCCTGGAGGAAAGGGGGTTAATGTTTCTGTTGTTCTTAATAATCTAGGTATACAAAATATTGCAATGGGATTTATTGCTGGATTTACAGGACAGGAAATTAAAAGAAGAATTGAAGAAAAAAATATTAAGACAGATTTTATTGATGTTCATAATGGGTTTTCTAGAATCAATTTTAAAATGAAAAGCCGTGAAGAATCAGAAGTTAATGGTAATGGACCAGTGATTAGTGAAGATGATATTCAATTATTATTAAAAAAGTTAGATAGTTTAAAGAAAGATGATATTTTGATTCTTTCTGGAAGTATACCAAAATGTGTATCTAATGATATCTATGCTCATATCATGAAATATCTAAAGGATAAAGGTATCCATATCGTTGTAGATGCCACTGGAGATTTGCTAATGAATGTATTAGAATATAAACCATTTTTAATTAAACCTAATAATCATGAACTATCCGAAATGTTTCACGTGAAACTTTCTGAGTTAAAAGATATTGTAAAATATGCGAAAAAGCTTCAAGAAAAAGGAGCTCAAAATGTACTTATCTCAATGGCAGGAGACGGAGCAATATTTATTTGTGAAAATGGCAAAGTTTATCATTGTCAGGCACCAAAAGGAACAGTGCAAAATTCAGTAGGAGCAGGAGATTCAATGGTTGCTGGCTTTGTTGCTGGTTATGAAAAAACACATGATTATATACAGGCATTTAAAACAGGTGTCGCAACAGGAAGTGCAAGTGCATTTTCAAAAGATTTAGCTACAAAAGAAGAAGTAGAAGCACTATTAGAAAATATACAAGAGGTTGAATATGAATATTAAAGATTTATTAAAAGAAGATAGTATTATATTAGATTCTCATGCCCAGAATAAGAATGAAGTTATTTCAGAAATGGTAACAAGACATTTTGAATGTGGACATATTAAAGATAAATCCATTTATGAAAAAGCTATTCTAGAAAGAGAATCTCTCTCATCTACAGGAGTTGGAAATGCAATTGCCATTCCACATGCACAAAGTCAAACAGTAAATTATCCATCGTTAGTGGCATTGGTACATCAACAAGGTATTGACTATGATTCCTTAGATCAGAAACCAGCACATCTTTTCTTTATGATTGCTGTTCCTGAAAATGGTGGATCACAACATTTAGAAATCCTTGCCCAGCTTTGCCAAATGCTTATGAATGAAGAACTGGTTCAACAACTTATTCATTCCAAAAATCAGAAGGATTTTATAAATATATTATTTCAGAAATTTAATCAAAAAGAAGAAGTTGAAGAAAAAGAAAAGCAACTGGATATCGTTGCAGTTACCGCTTGCCCAACAGGCATAGCACATACATATATGGCAGAAAAAGCACTTATTGATAAAGCTAAAGAAATGGGAATATCCATTAAAGTAGAAACAAATGGGGCAAAGGGGATTGATCATCAATTAACTCCAAAAGATATCGAAGAGGCAAAATGTGTTATTGTAGCAGCAGATAAAAAAGTAGAAATGAAAAGATTTCATCATAAATATTTAATTCAAGCTCCTGTCATAGAAGCTATTGATCATACAGAGGAACTTTTGAATAAGGCTATGAAACAAGAAGCTCATATATATGAGGGGGAACAGAGCGAATACCAAGTCCAAAATGAAAATGGTATTAGAAAAATATATCGACATTTAATGAATGGAATATCCCAAATCATTCCTATATTAATGATATCTGGAATTCTTATGAGTCTTGTACCATACCTACAAAGTTGGGATTTTGATAGTGAGTATACAACATTGATTTATTACATTGCAACTTTTGCAATTAATATTGCTATACCAATTATGAGTGCATTTATTGCAGATAGTATTGGTGATAGACCAGCTTTTATTGTAGCTCTTGTTTCAAGTATATTTTTAATTAATATAGGTGGTAATGTTATAGAGGGGATTCTCTTAGGATTTTTTGTTGGTTATTTTATTTTAGCCTTAACACTTTTGTTTTCCCATCTACCTAAAGATTTACAGAATTTAACACCCCATCTGTTTTTACCAATTATCGGTACATTAACAGCATGTGCGTTGATTTATTTATGTGCACCATTTTTTGTTGACTATATCACACTCTTCAATCAAGAATCAACAACAGTAATCCTTATTATCATAGGAGCTATTTTAGGAACGATGATGTCTGTTGATTTTGGTGGACCAGTAAATAAAACGGCTTATACTATTGGTATTATTGGAATCTTTGTTGGAAGATATGATTGGATGTCAGCAGTTATGATTGCAGGTATGATGCCACCATTAGTGATATGGTTGACTATGTTAATAACGAAAATATTTAATAATGAAGAAAGAAAGAATAAATGGAGTTGCTTATTAAAAGGTTTATGTTTTGTGAGTGAAGAAGCTATTCCATATGTCAAAAAATATAAATCATTACTTTATTATCCATGTATCATAAGCTCGGCTATTGCAGGAGCATTAGCTATGTATTTCCAATGTGGTCAGGCATTTCCTCATGGAGGAATATGGACATTATTATTGATTAATAACCCATTGTACTTTTTAATAAGTTTAATTATTGCATTGATTATAGGAACAACTTTAATTGTTGTTGTAAGAAAGTTTCAGAAATGAAACTTTTTTTGTATAAAATAATGAAATGATAACATACTAAATATGGTGATTGGATGAAAGAAAAGAGAAAGGTAACACTGATTGGTACAGGCTTTGTTGGCATGAGTATGGCCTATTCATTAATGAATACAGGTGGTATAGATGAACTGATTTTGATTGATCAGGATGAAATGAAAGCCCAAGGAGAAGCGATGGATTTAAATGATGGATTACCTTATAGTTTTCATAAAATGAAGATTAAAGCAGGTAGTTATAAAGATTGTAAGGATTCTGATATCATTGTTATTTGTGCAGGAGCTAATCAAAAAGAAGGACAGACACGTTTAGATTTAGTTAAAATAAATACACATATTATGCAAGAAATAGCAATGAATATTAAAAAAAGTGGATTTGATGGAATTGTTATAGTTGCCAGCAATCCAGTTGATATACTTAGTTATACAGTATATAAGATATTAGGAAGTTCACCCCAAAAAGTGATTGGAACAGGAACATTATTGGATAGTGCGAGAATGCGTTATTTATTAAGTGAATATTTGAATGTATCCAGCAATAACATTTCTGCATATATGTTAGGAGAACATGGTGATTCAACTTTTATATCTTGGTTAAATACGTATGTGGGTTGTAAATCAATTATTGAATATATTGAAGAAAATGATTTAGATATGCATGATTTAAATGATATATATTTAGATGTTAGAGATGCAGCATATAAAATTATTGAAAGAAAAAGAGCAACTTATTATGGAATAGGGGTAGCGCTGAATAAACTTATTCAAACCATTTTCAATGATTCACATGAAATACTCTGTGTCAGTGCTTATCTCAATTCAAAATATAAGAAAAATGATATTTTTATGGGTGTTCCCTGTATTATTGGAAGAAATGGAATAGAAGATATTATAGAGCTTCAATTGAATGAAGTAGATGAAGCAAAGTTTGCTAAAAGTTATTCTATTTTAAGGAATATTAAAAGAGAAGTCAAAAAAGATTTAGGTCTTGTGTAATGACCTAAATCTTCTTTAGTAAAGTCTTCTATAATTATAAACATATCTTTCCCAATATCCAGATAATGGAGCTGTTTTGACACATTGATCAGCATATTGACCAACAGTACCTGAACCTTGTCCAGAAGCATGAACAAAACTTCCTCCACCAATATAAATACCTATATGAGATACGCCACTTCCATAACTAAAAGTAATAACATCTCCTGGTTGTAATTGTGAACGAGAAATAGCTTGACCACTACCAGCATAGCCAGCAGCTGTTGTACGACCTAAACTCACACCTGCTTGGTTATAAGCCCAATATACTAAACCAGAGCAGTCAAAATAATTAGGACCATTTGCACCCCACCAATAACGACATCCAAGTCTCGTTAAAGCTTTTTGAGCAATGGCATTACCAACTGATGAATCACCTGGAACATATGATCCACCACCGCCACCACCACTAGGAGCACGAGATATCAATTCTGTTAAAGCAGCATCAATTTTCTTTTGGGCAGAAGAAACTTCTTTTGCTTCCTTCTGATTACTTTTAATTTTTTCTTCTTGAGCTGTTTTTAATTCAAGATATTTTTCTTGTAAAGCTTCTTGTGATTTCTTTTGTGCCTGTAAATTTTCTCTAGCTGTTTGAAGAGATTTTTTTTGTGTATCTAAATTTTCTTTTTGAGCTGTTAAATCTTCAACCAATTCTTTTTCATATGAAGTAATATCATTGACACTACCTACACGAGAGAAGAATGTTGAGAAATCTTCAGAACCAAATAAGAAATCAAGAATCCAATTAGAGTTATATGTCGTTTGCATAGCATATAAACGTTCTCTCATCAGTTCTTCTTTTTCTTTAATATCTTCTTGTATTTGAGAAATTGATTCAAGCATATAATCAATTTCTTTATTTTTTTCATCTATTTGTGTATTTAAATTTTCAATCTTCTTTGAAACTTCTTCTAGATTATCATTTGTTTGACCTAATTCTTCTTGAGTATCTTTAATTTCATCTTTTAAATCTTGATTTTTTTCTTTTAAGTATTTGTTGAACTCCTGACAAACTTTTTTATCAGAATTTGATAAATCAGAAGAACAAAGTTTTATATACTCATCTTCTTTACCTTCAAAATCAGTCGCATGAACATCAATAGGTGAGAGGCTCATGGCAAAGACTGAACAAAATGTCAAAAGAGTTAAACCTAATTTCTTCATTCAATCACCTCTGTAAACAACATTATAACACAAAAAGAAGAGAAAAAAATACCAAATCATAGAAATATGGGGGATATGAGAGGTAAGACATGTTTTGAAAAAGTAAGCATATAATAGAAAGTCTTCAATGACTATGGCAAATGTGGAGTCATTTTCTTTAAATAGACATATTGTATTTTGAGGAGGTGAGTCAATGGTTAAAGATGGTATTGATGTTTCACAATATCAAGAAGAGATTAACTGGGAACTTGTTAAAAATCATATAGACTTTGCGATATTAAGATGCGGTTTTGGACAAGATATTCCAGGACAAGATGATCCTACTTTTAAACGTAATGCAGATGAATGTACAAGATTAGGTATACCATTTGGTGTTTATCTTTATTCATATGCTACAGATGAACGTGCAGCTTTATCAGAAGCCAGACATGTGATGAGACTTGTTAAAGATTATCAGATGGCCTATCCAGTTTATCTAGATTTAGAAGATCCACGTATTGGTAGATTAACAAATGATCAAATCGAAAGAAATGCCAGGATTTGGGCAGATGAACTTGTAAGAAACAATTATTTCCCAGGATTTTATGCTTCTTATTATTGGTGGACAACCAAATTAACTGGTCCAACATTCAAAAGATATACAAGATGGGTTGCACGTTATGCTGAAGAATTGGGTGCTGAAGGATTTGACATGTGGCAATATACAGGCCATGGCTTTGTTGAAGGAATTAATGCTCCAGTAGATAGAAACTATGCCTATAGAGATTTCCCAACAGAAATTAAAGCAGGAGGTTATAATAATTTTTCACTTGAAACAACGCCTGAAACACCACAAGACAATTATCAGATAGGAGATCATGTCACATTTGATCATGTTTTTATCTCTTCAGAAAGCAGTGTTCCACTTATTCCTTATATGAATCATGGAACAATTACAAGAATTATACCAGATGCAAGAAATCCATATTTAATTGGAAATGGTCTTGGATGGGTCAATAACGAAAGTATTACAGGAACTTTAAGATATTTGTCACATCCAACATATCGTGGTGATTCTCTTGTAGATGCATTGAATCATATAGGGGTTGATTCAACATTTGAATCAAGAAAGAATTTAGCATTAAAAAATGGTATTAATGATTATACAGGAAGTGCTAGGCAGAATCTTGAATTATTACAACTTCTTAAAGATGGTCGTTTAAAAAGTTAGAGTATTGCATTTTTGCAATACTCTTTCAATATTGTATTGTATTCATGTTTATACAATAGTATAATATATGCGGCTGAGGGGGATAATGTCTATGGTTTATGCAAAAACAAAAAATGAGAAAGAATGGAAAAAGCATATTACATCATTTATATGTGTTTTGATTGCGTCATTAATTATGTCTATTAATATCAAATCCTTTGTAAGAGCAGGGGATTTAATTCCTGGGGGATTTACAGGTTTATCATTATTAATTCAACGAGCATGTATAGTTTTTTTACATTTCAATTTACCTTATTCAATCATTAATATTTCATTAAACGCATTACCAGCTTTTATCGGTTTTAAAATGATTGGTAAGAAATTTACAAGTTACTCTGTATTAATGATTGTTTTAAATTCATTTTTAGTTGATTTAATACCAGTAACTCCTATTACATATGATCCATTACTTGTTTCTGTATTTGGTGGAATTTTAAATGGAATAGCAATTGTTATTGCTTTATATGGAAAAGCTTCAAGTGGTGGTACTGATTTTATTGCTGTTTATTTATCCAATAAATTAAAACAACCATCTTGGAATTTTGTATTTGGTATCAATGTTGTGATATTAACAGTAGGAGGATTCTTATTTGGATTTGAAGCAGCTATGTATTCTATTATTTTCCAATTTGTATCAACACAAGTCATTGAAAGATTACATCGTAGAGATCAACAGGCAACGTTATTGATTATAACTGATGAAGGTGAAATGATTGGAGAAAAACTTTTAGAATATACTCATCATGGAGCTACACAATTTGAAGGAAAAGGATGTTATTTAAAAGAAAATAAAACAATGTTATATACTGTTGTGGGAGCTGATGAAGTGAAAGATGTTGTCCATATGATCAAGAACTTAGATCCGCATGTTTTTATTAATATTATTAACTCTAATGGTGTGACAGGTAATTTTTATCAAGAACCTATTGAATAATTATTCATATGAGTGGATATACAGTTGATTATTGTATACCACTTTTTATATTGTTAATGTATGATATATCTTCATAAAAAAAGAATAACAGAAGAGTCTTTCTGTTACTCTTATTCATTATATTTAACTTTCTCTTTCACATTAATGTGTCAGTACATCAAATTTCATTTGATAAAAATTGTGTATCTTCCTGTTTCATCTGTTCAAAGATTTCCTTTGATAATTGTCTTAAAGCAAAAGGATAGACGACATTATTTTCTTTTTCTATATGCCTTC
>NZ_JBVAYN010000016.1:0-59498 GCF_055420065.1 Massilimicrobiota sp. mt181 | reverse complement strand
TAAAAGGAGTTGAAAAAACAACTCCTAACATATTATTTTACTTTTAATTTTAATGATGATTTGCTTCAGTCATTGTTATTATTATCTATAGCATAAAAAAGCTAGTGAATGTATATAAAATTATCATGGCTATGAATAACGGGTTATAATCTAGGATTTATATTTAAAACATTTTTGTCATTCTTCTTTGATTCTCATTCCATTTTTGATTAAAAAATATGTTCACTTCTGTAGAAACAATAAACATATACACATTAAAGCCCTGATTCTTCCAAAATAGTAAAAAATTCTTCTTCAGTATGTGTTTTTATTTTTCCTTCTTTGATGAGCTTATATTTTTCTAAAGTTCTATTTTCAAATTCTTCATCAATACTATCATTATAAATTTTTATCATTTTCGTTAATAAATCTGTAGGTATTTTAGAAATACCATTAGAAGTTGGAAAATCATTTACATTCAATTTATAATCCATGAATATCGCCTCTGCTTATAATATACCATAATATCAAAGAAAAATATACTCTTAAATTAGAGATAAAACACGTAGCGTTTCATATTATAAATTTTTTTTAAAACACACCTCGGTTCATCAAAAAAAAGAACTCAGTTAAGAATTATGAGTTCATTTTATTTGAAATTCGAATTTTATCTTGAAATTGATTGGAAAACATAAATAACGCTTGATAAAGTTCGTTCGTAATTTCTTGGACATTTTTTTCCGGTATCTGATTAATCCATATATTAATAGTATTAAAAAGGATTCCAGTCCATATAATATCACAATAATCATATTTTTTTGTTGCCACTTTTTGATTCAAAACATCAAGAACTATAGAAGAAAGATGATTGTCAAATACAGATTTAACAAAATCCTTATGCTCAGATATTTGAGAAAAAATAACATTTAAATCATGATAAGCATCACCATTTAATTTTCCTACGAATTTTTCTACTTGATTTTTTATAGTTTGAATAAATAAATCTTGTTTTGAAGTATAATTCTTATAAAATGCCGATCTTGATACTCCAGCTTTTTTTACAATGCAAGTAACTGTGAGTGTTTCATAGGATTGACTTTTTAATAAAATAATTAAAGATTCTTGAAGACACGATCTTACAATTTTTTTAGATTCTTCATTATTCGCTATCAATGTATCCTTTTGCTTTTGAGTCAAAAACATAAACATAATCCTCCTTTTTGTCCACTCCAATAATTGCTTATAGTATTATTAAATTTATCTAGATATAATGATATTATATTATAATTTAAAAAAGAGAAAGGAGCTATAAAATGTTATTAAAAGATAAAATTTGTTTGATTACAGGAAGTGGTAGTGGTATTGGTAAAGGTATTGCAAAAGTATTTGCTAGAGAAGGAGCAAAAATCGTTGTCGTTGATTATAACGAAGAAGCCGCAAAAGAAGTTGTCCAGGAAATTAATACAGCTGGTGGAAAAGCTGCTTATTATAAGGCAGACGTCACTCAAGCAGCAGATATTAAAGCAATGATTGATTTCACAGTTAAAGAATTTGGGCATTTAGATGTTGCAGTCAATAATGCAGGTAAACAAGGAAAAACTCTGAATGTTGTTGATATGCCAATAGAAGAATTAAATGATGTCATGGAACTAGATTTGAATGGTGTTTTCTTATGTATGAAAGAAGAAATTAAAGATATGCACATATCTGGAAAAGGTGCAATCATCAATATTTCATCTGTGTCTGGATTACAAGGCAACCCTGGCCTTTCATCATATAACATCAGTAAACATGCTGTTCTTGGCCTTACAAAATCAGCTGCCTTAGAAGAAATTAAAAATAATATACGAATCAATGCAGTGTGCCCAGGTGCTACTATGACTCCGTTAATTGAGAAATTCAAAAATGAAGATCCTGAATCATTTCAAGCCATCCTCACTCAATCCAATATACCTATGGGAAGACTAGCATATCCTGAAGAAATTGGAAACGTTTGTGCTTTTTTAGGAAGTGATATGGCAAGCTATATAGTAGGTGCATCCATTATTGTTGATGGTGGTGTCACAATTCAATAAAAATAATTTATGGTTTAAAATAAAACAGGTCAATGAAAGTGAGATAATCTTGCTTTCACTAACCTGTTTTTTATATACTTTAATATAAATAATGAGAATCCCTTGTTTACAATTGATAAAAGATATTTTTATGTTTATAATAAACAAGAGTCATTGCATGAGATAATCTTTGCCTTACAATGCATTGTTTATTTCATAATATTCAACAATAAAAAAAAAGAATCGTTAAACGATTCTTTAAATATTCTATTGGCTGGGGTACTTGGATTCGAACCAAGGAAATGTCAGATTCAGAGTCTGATGCCTTACCACTTGGCTATACCCCAATCACAAAAACTATTATATAACTTTTTTTTAAAGGAGTAAAGAAAAAAATGAAAATACGTACACGTTTTGCACCTAGTCCTACTGGTTATATGCATATTGGCAACTTAAGAACTGCATTATATTGCTATTTGATTGCTAAAAAGGAACATGGAGACTTTATTTTAAGAATCGAAGATACTGATCAAAAAAGAGAAGTGAAAGATGCTCTTCATTTTATCTATCAGGTTTTAGAAGAAACAGGTCTCCAGTACGATGAAGGGCCTCAAATGGGTGGTCAATATGGACCTTATATTCAATCTCAAAGATTAGATATTTATCATCGCTATGCGAAAGAACTGATTCAAAAAGGAGGAGCTCACTATTGTTTTTGTCATCATGAAATAGATGGTGATGATCCTTGTCATCATTTAACCAAAGAAGAAGTACAACAAAAAATAAATGATGGTATTCCTTATGTCATTAGACAAACCATTCCTCAAGATGGAATGACTGCTTTTGATGATCTGGTATATGGCCATATTGAAGTAGACAATCAAACTTTAAATGAAGGTATTCTTATTAAAAGTGATGGTTATCCAACTTATAATTTTGCCAATGTTATCGATGATCATCTCATGAAGATTACCCATGTTATCAGAGGAAATGAATATCTTTCCAGTACACCTAAGTATAATTTGATTTATCAGACTTTTGGTTGGGATATTCCTCAATATATCCATCTGCCTTCTGTTAATAAGGATGAAACACATAAGTTAAGCAAACGTGATGGTGATGCTTCTTATCAGGATTTAAAGAATCAAGGTTTTTTAACAGAAGCCATTATAAATTATATTGCTTTATTAGGTTGGGCTCCAGAAGGAGATGAAATTCTTTCACTCAATGAACTCATACAACAATTTAGTATTCAACGTATTTCTAAAGCTCCTGCTATTTTTGATATAGAAAAACTCAAATGGATGAATGGTATGTATTTACGTAGTATGCCTTTTCAAGATTTTCATAAATTATTATTACCTCATTATCAATTTATAAATAAAGATGTTGATTATGAAGAGATTTCTCATGTATTACAGCCTAGACTGCTACAAATTCAAGATAGTATCATACAAGATATGCTCAATTTTATAAATCAACCTTTGCCATTTGATATAACTATTTATACACATAAAAAATTTAAAACGAATTCAGAAAAATCATTAAATGCTTTATTGCTTGTTGAAGAAAATCTTGATCAAATCAAAGATTTTCAAAACAATGATGACATTCTTACATTCTTTAGAAATCTTGCCAAAGAAAATGGAATGAAAAATGGTCAAATCATGGAACCTGTTAGAGCTGCATTAACAAACAAACGTTCAAGTGCGGGTGGTGCTGTAGAGTTAATTCATATTTTTGGTCAAGAAGAAGCACTGCACCGCATTCAAGCAGCTATTCAAAATATTAACACATACTTATAAAAAATACGATGCCTTATGACACCGTATTTTTTATATTACTTTTTAAATAAAGAACTTTTCTTGATAACATAATACCCTGCTCCAGAAGCCATCAAAAGAATCATCATTGGTAATAGAGATGTTGTATCTCCTGTCTGCGTTACCGTTTCTGTTGTATTTGCGACTTGTCCAATAGGTTTTTCAATTTCTTGAGGTTTTTGATCAGGCTGAACAGTTATTTCAATATTGCTATCAGGTTTTTGTTCAGGTTTTGTTTCTTCTTCAGGTTTTTCCTCTGGTTTTGGTTCTTCACCAGGTTTTTCTTCTTCAGAAGGTATAACAACCAAAGCATCTAATGCTTGACGTAATTGTTCATACATTTGATCAACATCTTTTTGTGATACATTTTCATCATCAATGATTGCTTCAACTTGTAATAACAATGCTTCTACTTTTGCGTAACTATCTGTTGTATATTGTTCTTTATCAAGTTGATAAGCTTCATTAAAGATAGATGTTAAATTATCTTTACGAGCCTTTTCAACAAGTCCTTCAATGGCATGATTTAAAATTTCAATAGCTTCATCCACCTCATCTTGAGTTGCATTATCATTACTGAAAACTTTTCTTGCTTTTTCTAATGCTTCAGTCACTTTTGTAATAGAATCAGGTGTATATTTTACAGTATCCAAACTCTGAGAAGCCTTATCAATAGCTGTACTTAATTCTGTCTTATCCGCCAGTTTTGTTAAAGTTGAAACTGTTGTTTCAAGATTTTCAATAGCTTTTAAAATATCTTCTTTTGTCGTTGTTTTATCATTACTTAATGCGACAAGAGCATTTAATGCTTCTGTAAACTGAGCTACACTTGCTGGTGTATAAGAAGAAACATCAAAATCTTTATATTGATCATATGCTTCAACTAATAAATCTAAATCTGTTGTATTGTAAACTTCAAATTCCCATAATGAATAACCATATTCACTGGCAGGTGTAATTCCCTGCATCTTCACATATCTTGCTTGAACAGTATCAAATGTCAATGTTTGAATGCGATTGTTACCCTCTTTTGTTTCATCAACAGATAGCATGGCTACTCCATCATCTGTATCTTTGATATGAGCCACATCTGTCCATGTTTTTGCATCATCAGATACCTGAACTTTGTATTCTGAAGCTCCAGCTCCTTCCCACATTAATACAACTTTATTAATTTCATAAGTACCACCAAGATCGACATAAATCCATTGATCATTATAATCTTGACCATCAGCATCTTTTTTTCTTAATGATACCCAACGTGATGCTGTACCATCTGCAGCATTTTGTCCAATACCTAAACCATCAAAAGCTAAAGAAGTCTTATGTGTCTTATATTCATAACTTGATTGTGCTTCTTTATTGAAAGAGATATTTTCATTTGGTCCTTCAACATCTAGGATAGCCTCACCATAGACTTCAAATTCCCATAATGAAAAGCCATATACACCACCTGGTTCTATTCCTTGCATCTTCACATAACGACCAGTAACGTTATCATAATCAAACTCATCTATACCACCATTACCATCTGTGATATGTGTGATATCTTTCCATTCTTTGGCATCATCAGATACTTGAATTTTATATTCTTTGGCACCAGCCCCTTCCCAATTTAAAACAACTTTTGAGATATCATAATTTGCTCCTAAATCAACATAAATCCATTCATTTTTAGCATCTGGTGTTTCTTTTGTTCTTAAAGATACCCAACGTGACTGTTTTCCATCAATTGAATCTGTAGAACCATCAAAAGCAAGTGATGAATAATATTGTTTGTTTCCATCTTTTGTATCAATAAATTCTGAACTTGCTTTAGAATCTTTATTTAACGCAACATTGACCTTAGGTTCCGGTTCATCAATATCATGATTGAACTTTCCATAAACTTCGAATTCCCATAATGAATAACCATATTTATTATTGCTTATATCAATACCATGCATTTTCACATATCTTGCCTGAACTTCCTGATTAAATACAATTTCATCAATACCAGGTTGCCCATTTTCCTGTAAATAGACTTGCGTCCATTCTTCACCATCCATTGATACTACAATTTCATATTTTTTAGCTCCATTACCTTCCCAGTAAAGTTTAGCACCACTTAAATCATAAATACCATTTAAATCAACTTGGATATATTCATCATTAGATTCACGATTTGAAACCCATCTTGATTGATTATTTCCACCATTATTTTCAAAGCTTCCGTCAAAAGCTCTACTCGCATCATAAACATTGTTATAAACTGATGAAGCAGTTGCTTCTTTATTGAAAGCAATATTTTCTTGAATATCAGGTTCAACAAGATTACCATAAATAGACCATTGTGCAATCTGATAATTATCTCCACTTGATTTATTGAGTTTCAAACGCACATATTTTACTTGTTGATTACCTAAATCAGTAATTGTTTCAGTATTTCCTTGTCCTTCGACTGTTTTTATCGTTGTCCAATTTTGTGCATCATCAGATATTTGAATTTCATATTGAGAAGCATAATTTGTTCCCCATTCAATATCCATATGTGAAATTTCATAAATACCTTTTAATTCTACATAAATCCATTGTTCTCCGGCTTTTTCAGAAATCCAAGATGTATTTGATTTATGATCAATTGCATTTGTTGGTAAATTTAAATCCTTAATTGTACTTGAAAATGCATTTTTATTAGATGCTATATCTTCATCTACAAACTTTCCATAAACAGATAATTCATAAATACTAATACCATATTTTAATTGTGTTGACTTATGTGAATGAACTTTCACATAACGTCCATAAACAGGCTCATCGTAACTATAACTATCAAGATATTCACTAGAAGTTTTCTTACCATCTTCAACAGTTGTCCAATTCACTTTATTGCTTGATACTTGAATATCATAATCATCAGAACATGCTGATTCCCACTGAATACTCATGGCATCAATTTGTGCATAATGCCCTAAATCGACAATAATCCAGTTATCATCTTCATTTCTTAGAGAACTCCATCTTGTTGAAGTATTTCCATCAACAGCCTTCTCTTTTGTATTACCTGGATCATTTGTTGAAGTACTGCTGACTTCAACCTCTTTATTTAAAGCCAGTGATTCACTTGCTTTCCATGTCATTTCTTTAATTTGATAATTTGCTCCTGCACCATTACCAAATTTAATCATAATATATGGATAAACACCATTTAAATCAATGATATCTTCTCCACCATCACCATTTGTCACAGATTTCAACAATTCATATTTTTGACCATTATCTGATACATAAATATCATAATCATTAGCAAAGTTTTCACCCCAAAGAATATTGAGTGTAGATAAATGTTTATTGTTTTCAGTAAAGAAACTTACCCATTGATCTTGTTGAGATTCACTTTGCCAATATGTTGCTTCATCATTATCAAATGCTTTTTCGATTCCATGACCCTCCACTTGTGAACTTGTTTGATAATGATTATCCGCACTTTCATTCATTGTCATTGTTTGACCTGCATAAGGTAAACCAGATGATACAAATGTTGTTTGTGATTCATGATTATCATCTTTCATTTGTACATTCACTGTTTCATTAGCCTTTGTGTCACTCACAGCTAATGAAATTTTTCTGACATCACTTGATTCATCAACAATGATACTACAAGGTTTATCAACAGTAATTGTCATGCCGTTTTTTAAATCTAATGAACCAGCTTTATAGAAGTTAATTTGTGTAATCTTTAATCCGTTATGTCTTACAGCTTGAATTTCACTTGTATTAGAAAGAATTTCAACAGGAATTGTTCCTTCAGCATAGCTCTTAACTTCATTGACACTCTTATCTGGTACAACAATATAAGCATAACTTTCATTATCAGGATTTAATCCATGATTAATATAAGCTTTAAATGCTGGTGCAACACCTTTTTTAGCTTCTTCTGTCCATAATGATGGATTATCCTGTTTTGCATTACTAACCACAACATCAGTATCTTCTAAAAAGACATATCCAATATCATCGTTATATAACCATTTTGTGTTATATGTTTCATCAACTGTTCCGTCTGGAACTACAGTTCCACCGACATTGACATCTTTAGCTTCACTTTGATTGAGTGTTGTATGAATATTGACTTTCTCTGTAGAATTGATTCCTGCACCTAATGCGACAAATTCATCATCAAAGAAGAAATATCCTTTTTTGACTTGTGTTCCTTTTTTATTCATATCATAGGCTGTTGCCCCATATCTTCCATCAGATACACCAATCGTATGTTCTGTTCCATTTGTAAAACGTCCAGAATTTGAATAATCTTCAACAACACGTGCAGCGGTTGTTGTTCCTGGAACATGTGCCCAGTCATAAGTTGGATAAACATTGTTATATTCTCCACCATCAACAGTAATATAAGATGAAGCTGAAGATGTCCAATAAATCAATTGTCCACCATCTTCTTGACCAGTCCAGCTTCCACGCCATTCTCCACCAATAACTTGATTAGAATCCATCTTAATATTGACACCATAATTGTTACGCATATGTGATGCATAAGCTGAACGCCACATATAATAATTTCCATTTTTACCATTTGTTGTAGTTTTATCAGTAATATTGTCTAAAATAGCCTGATATTGATTAGCACGTTCATGATCAACTTTGATCATTCTTTGTAATGGCAAAATATAAGCCGATGCATAATTTTTATAACCAATAGCTAAGTCATATGGACGATAACCAAGATACAATTCCATAATATCATCTCTAATTGTCCAGCTTGTTCCATCTAACATGTAATCAGCCATTAAATCAACAATATCTTGATCAAATTCATAGGCTGTATCATTGAGCATATAAAGCCAGTAACTCATATCTCTAAACATAGAAAGACCATACCCATTAGAATAAAACTGTCTTCCATGCATATAGAAACTATTGTCTACTTGTACAGCTTCAGCAGTATTGTCATCTTCCTGTACAACTAAACAATAACTTAAATAGTTATCAACCAATTCTTTAAGATCAATCATATGTCTATCTTTTAAAGAATCTTTATACTTTGTACCATTTTCTGTAATAATAGCGTAGTATACATAATTTTGATCAAACCAGAGATTGTTTTGACCTGTCCCATATTTTTCTGGTGTTTTCTCTAATAATTTATAAAGTAAAGTATTCATTGTATCTTCTGTAATACCTTCTACTCCATCCATCATCAAAGCAATACGAGAAAATCTTAATTGGATACCAATTTGTCTTTCCCACCAGTTTGTATTTGTTGGCTCACTGCCATTGTTAGCTTTTGTCCAATGTGCAATAGCTAAATTTAATTTTTCAATGACTTCTTTATTTTGATAAAGATCATTACCTTTAACATGATATGCAATTGCAATAGCTTGAAGACGATCCAATGCCAAATAAGGCTCCCATGCCCCACCATTGGCTGCACTTCCTGTCATTGTATAATCCACATCTGCAAAAGAACCGTCTTCTTGAATCATATCAAGATAATCTTTTGCCTTAGTTACATAACATGTTTCTACTTTTGCACCATCATCAAAAGTATTTTGAGAAATCATAAACTCTTTAAGACGTGATTTGATTGTTGCAAAATCATCATTAGCCGCCCATGTCACACTTAAAGAACTTATAACCATTCCAAGCGATAGTACAAATGATAATACCACTTTTAACACCTTTTTTATCATGAATAGACCTCCCTTTCCTTGTAAACGCTTACCACACCATATATTTTTAAATAATATAACTTGAATTACAATAAACATTTACTTGAAAAAAAGATCTTCATTGAACAGAAGATCTTTCTATAAGTTGAACACTTAATAATTCAGTTTTTTGAATATAGTCCTTTCTTTGAATACGATCCACTAAACGATGGACTGCCTCCTTTCCCATACTTTCTTTTTGTACCTGCATTGTTGTAAGGGGTGGATTCAACTTGGCTGCTAAAGGTGTATCATCAAAACCAGTCACACCTATATCTTCAGGAACTTTTATTCCTAGATTTGTTAATGCTTGAATGACAATAAAAGCATTAGAATCATTCGCACAAATGAGAACTTCTGGTAATTCTTTTGATTGAAGTCTTTTTTCTATTTCATCCGTTTGGTGATTGAGAACATATTTTTCAATGTGATCTAAGAAAGAATATTTTTGAATATATGTATTATCATGAAATGTTTGAATCATATGATGATTCATCAAAGCCATTTTATATCCTAAAAAACGATCTTGAAAACTTAAAGAATAATCTAAATCACCAAAGAACCCTATCTTTTGATATCCTTTTTGTATAATATAATTCGTCATCATATAACCACCCTGTTTATTATGGGTTAATACACAATCCAAGCTATCATACAATGATGTAAAATCAACTAATACAATTGGTATTCCCGTTGTCTTCAATTTTTTTAAATTCATATCAGAAATCTTACCTACAATAATGATTCCAGCGACTTTTCTTTCCACAATACATTCAGGTATATCCATATATTGATCTTCAAAATAATTCATTATAGATGAATACCCTAAATTCTTAGCTTCTTCCACAATAGATTTTAAAACAATGGAATAAAAATGCCCTGTATCAGCATAATAACTCTGCATCAGTATACAAATATTAGACCTTGAAAATACAGATAAATATTTCCTCTTTTCATTAATATATCCCATCTCATCAGCTGTACGTAAAATCAATAAACGCATTTCATCACTGACTCCTGGTTTATCATTTAATGCAATTGAAACAGCATTAATAGAAATATTCAATTTTTTGGCTATATCTTTCATAGTCACCTTCATATGCTCACCTCCACACCTATTATTTATAATATATCATCAGATAAACGAAAAAGCCATGTATTCATGACTTTTACAATTCTTCCCCATTTGTTTCAATAACATGTTTATACCATCCAAAAGATTTTTTCTTCATTCTCTTTAAATCTTTCAAATCATCATTTGTACGATTAACATAAACCATACCATAACGTTTATTCATATTCGCACGACTACTTAAAATATCAATAGGACCCCAGACAAGATATCCTCGACAGTCTACTCCTTCTTCGACAGCTTTTTTCATTTCCGCAATATGTTTTCTCATATAATCAATGCGATAATCATCAATGATTTCACCATTTTCATTGATTTCATCATCACATCCAAAACCATTTTCTACAACATAGATAGGCATCTCATATCTATCATATAATTGACGTAATGTAATTCTTAAACCTACAGGATCAATTGTCCATCCAAATTCAGACATTTCCAAATAAGGATTTTTCTTAATCACAACATCTTCAACATTTGTTAAACTTTCTTCACCATAATGAGAAATCGTAGACATGTAATAACTAATAGATAAATAATCCGTTTTTCCTAATTTTAAAATATCTAAATCACCATCAAGAATTTCAGGCATTGTTCCTTCATTTTTCATATTTGCATAATAATAAGAGTTGTAATGTCCTCTTGCAAAAACATCTAAGAAAACATACGCTTCACTCTGTGCTTTCATACTTTCAAGTGTATCTAAAGGATGACAAGTTTCAGGATAACTTTGTACAACAGTTGCCATACCCATGACTTTTCCACCCTGTTGATGAATATAGTCATTGACTAAACTATGAGCAATTAATGTATTATGCATAATTTGATTATCAAATGTTTGTGGGTTCATCCCTTCAGGACATACTCCACCAAAAAACATCTTTGGTCCTTTTTGTAGTATTCCATTTTGTTCATTAAAAATAATCCAATAATTAACTTTATCGTTATATCGATCTACAATTTTTTTGCATAATTCTACAAAAATATCAACAACTTTTCTATTCGCAAAACCATTATATTTTTCTTGTAAAACTACTGGCATTTCAAAATGATATAATGTAGGAATAGGTTCCATTCCTCTTTCTTTTAATGCATCAATAAATTGGTCATAGAATTTGAACCCTGCTTCATTATATGTATTTTCATCACTCATCAATCTTGACCAGTCCATTGAAAAACGATAAGCATTAAATCCCATTTCTTGATACAAATCAAAATCTTCCTGATATCTATGATAGCTATCAATGCCATCTTTAAAATCAGAGAATTTTCCAGTAACAGTTAAATCACAGACAGCTGGAACTTTTCCTCCTTCATTATATGCACCTTCACTTTGATGAGCAGTCACTGCTCCACCCCATAAAAAATCTTTTCTTAACATCATATTGACTCCTTCCATTCACTACAACCGACATTATCCCTTGTTTCTACTTGAAACACAATCATTTCTTACTTGAAAAAATAAACTTTCTACTTGAAAAATAATTTTAAATTTTAAAAAAAATTAATTGCAAAATAATTGAAGATCTCATATTAATGACTAAAATTTTAAAGCTTATAGATAATAAATCATAAAACAGAAATCCGTTGTTTAATGTTTAATATCCAATCCTTTATAACCGTTATTAATAAAAAAACTCATAACTTAAATATCCACCTAAAAATTCAATGATTACAGTATAATCAGTATTCATAGAAAACAAAGAATAATTATTTAATTTATTTGTATATGATAAAGCACTTTTTTAATATAAGAACGTGAATTAAATATATACTACACTTATATTCAAGATAAATATCGAATTTTTCAAGTAAATATCTATTGTAACTTTATTTATGAATGATGATAATTGATATTAGATATTAGAAAGGAAGGATTGAAATGAATTTAAAAAGGAAATTATTAATAGGTTCTTTGACTTGTTTAATGACAATATCCAATACATGTATTGTACATGCTAAAGAACCTAACACCGGAAGAAATCTTGAACAAAGATTGTTAGAAGTAGTTGAAGATATGCCTAATATTCCCAGCAACTATAAATTAATTGATTGGGAAGACAGAGGAAAAAAATTAATTGAGTTTGTATTTGATCATACTGCTACTAACTTTGATGAAAATACTGAATTTTCAGTAAAAGATAATCGAAAATTTTCGACGATTTATCGTGATGATAAATATGGTGGATATATGATTCCAGCATTTTACGGAGAAAATAGACCTATTGTCGATAGAGAAATTGATGGAAAAATCCATGATGGTGAAGATGATCAAGAATCAATTTCTGTTACGAGTGCACTCATCTCTGCCTCACTATTAGGAATTGATATGAATAAAGAATTACCAGAAGAATTAAAGGGTAATAGTACAATTGAAAATGGTTATGAAATTAATACATATTTAGATAATGAATTAAAATATTATTGGAATGAAGATGGCGTTATTACAAATGTGCCTAATGGTTCTGATAGTAAATTACAAAATACAAACGTTTCAAATGCATATGGTGATTTCTGGTATTTATTAATCGCTAATCAAAATTTCTTTAGACTATCTGAATTAAATCCTGAATGGCGACCAGAAGAAGTTAAAGAGATTCAAAGATCAATTGCTGATAAAATGGTTGAAATGGTTGATGTATTAAAACAAAGAAGCAAAGAGACTGGTAAAGGTTTATTCGATATCCAATGCTTCGATTTTGAAAACATGAAAGCCGTTGAACCTGGATGGAGACAACCTGATGCTGCAGCTGGAACAGCAAGTATTCTTTATTATGCTTATAAAATATTTAATGAAGATAAATATTTAACTTATGCCAAAGAATGTATGGATTATTTACAAGACTTAGAATCAAACCCATATTATGAAAATATGCTCATTGATGCTGTATACTTAGCTGCAATGATGAACGCTGAAGTAGGAACAAACTATGATATTTCTAAGTTTTGGAATTGGATTACAACAACTTCTAGTAGTTCTGTAAGAAATTGGGGAAGTGTTAATTATTCACAAGATGGAATAGATGTTTATGGAATGACTGGTGAACCTAATAACGGATATTCATATTTCTTTAATTCTATCTATCCATTAACATCCATTTTACCTGCTGCTAAATATGATCCAAGTTATGCAAGAATGGCAGGTAAATGGGCGATTAATATTGCTAATGCTTCAAAATATTTTTTACCTAGTGAATGGAGCGCTGAACATCAGACAGATGGCGAATTTAAAGGTCAATTAGAAGAAAGTGTTCTAGCATATGAATCACTTAGAAAAAATGATAAAGGGAAAAACTTTTATGCAACAGGAGATGCAAAACAAAATGCAACTGGAGGCTGGATGGCCGGAGAAAATACAACAAATTTTGGACTATATGGTGGTTTCTATACTGGTTTCTTAGGTGCATTAGTTGAAGAAACAAATGTTGAAGGTATTTTAAAATTAGATTGCAACAAAACAGATTACTATCAAAATAATATGTATCAGACATATTTATATTACAATCCATTTATGGAAACTAAAGAAGTTGAAATAGATTTAGGAAACAAATATTATGATATATATGATTCTGCTGCTGGAATGTATTTAGCTAAAAATGTTACAGGAAAACAAACATTTAAAATGTTAGCTGATTCCGCACGTGTTATTGTATTAACTGATTCAAATAGTACAGTAGAATATCAAGATAATACAACTTATATTAATAATAAGCTTGTTGCACACTCAGATGCCAAAATACTTGAAGATCAAGGAACTGAACTTATTACAGATATAAGCATCGAAGGACCTGATCAAATTACACAAAGAGGACAAATTGCTAAGTATAATGCTGTTTTAACTCCAAGTGATAATATAATGGATCCAAGAATAATTTGGAGCATTACTGATGAAAATGGACAACCAACTGATAAAGCAGAGATATCAAAAGATGGTGTCGTTACCGTTAAAAAGAATGGGAAAATTAAAGTTATTGCAAATTCAATAGATGGTAGTGGTGTAAAAAGTGAAAAATTAGTTACAATTTCAGGACAAACATTAGCAAGTCTGTCCCAAGGAAAGCCAACTGTTACATCTTCTGTCAACGGTAATCATAATGGGAATTTAGCAGTTGATGGTGATGCTACAACACGTTGGATTGCTAATCCTAGTGAAGAAAACCCATGGATTTATGTTGATTTGGGAACGACAGCAAAATTAGACTTGATTATTTTAAGTTGGGAAACTGCTCGTCCTCCAAAATATGAACTTCAAGTTTCATCTGATGCACAAGATTGGAAAACAATAGCTACTGTTGATGATGAAGGAAACTCTGAAAAAACTGTAAGATTTGAATTTAATAAAGAACAACCAGAAGGAAGATATGTCCGTATTTATACAAATCAAAAATCTAATTATGGGGCTTCATTATATGAATTTGATGTTTATGGAAAATACAACATTGACGTACCTGTAGATACAATTGAGATAAATTCAGAGAATAATGTTGATACTATTACTACAAAAAATAAACCACTTCAACTATTTGCAACAGTACAACCAGAAAATGCAACTGATAAAAGAGTTGAATGGTTTGTAACGAATGTTGATGGATCTGATACCGATTTAGCAGAGATTACTTCATCAGGAAAATTAATTCCTTTAAAAAATGGTACTGTAAGAGTCACTGCAAAAGCTGTTGATGGAAGCAATAAAGAAGGATACATGGACATCATATTACAAAATCAAGACAAAGAGAATTTAGCATTAAATAAAAAAGTCTATGTTTCAAACTCTGAAGGTAGTAATCCAGGTCAAAATGCAGTTGACGGAGATACAAACACTCGATGGGCTGCAGGCGTACAAGATGACAATCAATGGATTACAGTTGATTTAGGTGATATATACAATATTAATAAAACTGTTTTATATTGGGAAAATTCATATTTAAGTGAATATAAAATCCAAGGATCAATGGATAATGTACATTTCCAGGATATTTACGTTCAAAATAATAGTAAAGGTGAAGTAGAAGAGATCGTCTTTGATGATACACCAACTAGATACGTAAGAATTCAAAGTATAAAAAGAGGTACAAATTATGGACCTTCTCTCTGGGAATTTCAATTATATGGAACATTATATGAAAAAACATATGTACAAGATATTGAAATTAGAACAGAAACTGGAAAAAATGAAATTAATACGAAAAACAAGCCATTGCAAATGAGTGCAATTATAAGTCCTGATGATGCAACTGTTAAAACTGTAGAATGGTCTGTTTACAATAAAGATGGTACTGAAACAGATTTAGCAACAATTACTGCTGATGGTAAACTTATTCCTAAAGAAAATGGAATTGTTAAAGTTGTTGCAAAAGCAACAGATGGAAGTCAAGTTGAAAAGAGTATTGAAATTAAAATAACTGGACAAGATGCACAAAATATTGCTTTAAACAAAAATATAACTGCTACATCTGAAGATGGAGGTAATCAGGCAATAGATGCTATTGATGCAAACTACAGCACACGTTGGGCATCAAATGCAAACGACAACGAATCTATAACTATAGATTTAGGAAGCTTATACTATGTCAATCAAGTTTCTTTAGCTTGGGAAGCTGCTTATGGTAAAGAATATAAAATTGAAGGATCACTAGATGGTAACGAATTTTTTGAGATTCAACATGTTACTGATGGTGATGGAGAGATAGACAATATTTATTTTGATAGCAAACTTTTACGTTATGTAAGAATGCAAGGAATTGAAAGAGCTACTCAATATGGATATTCTATTTATGAATTTGAAGTTTATGGAAAAGCTTTAAAAGAAGATTTACGTATTTTATATGATGCAGTCAAAGATACTGATGAAGCATTATATACACCAAAAAGCTTTGAAGCATTTAAAAAAGCTTTAGATACAGCAAAAGCTGTATTAGAAAAAGAAGAAGTCACTGAACAAGAAGTTAAAGAAGCTTATGATGCTTTAACATCAGCTAATGAACAATTGCAATATAAAGCTGATAAAACATATTTAAAAACGCAATTGGATAAAGCTCATACTTTAAAAGAATCTGAATATACACCAAATAGCTATGCTCAGTTTAAAGAAGTATTATCCAATGCACAAAAAGTCTATGATAATGAAAATGCCACTCAAGAAGAAGTGCAAGAAGCAGAAAAAGCATTAAAAGATGCCATTGAAAACCTTGTATTAAAAGCTGATAAAACAGAATTAGGAAAATTAATCGAAAAAGCTAAAGGAATTAATTCCAAAGATTATACTCCTGAAACTTTCAAAGCATTGAATGAAGCACTTAACATTGCTCAAAAAGTTTATGATAATGAAAATGCTACTCAAAAAGAAGTACAGGAAGCAGAAAAGACATTAAAAGATGCCATTGAAAACCTTGTATTAAAAGCTGATAAAACAGAATTAGGAAAATTAATCGAAAAAGCTAAAGGAATTAATTCCAAAGATTATACTCCTGAAACTTTCAAGACATTGAATGAAGCACTTATCGAAGCTCAAAAAACTTACGATAATGAAAAGGCAACTCAAGAAGAAGTTCAAAAGGTATATGTACAACTCAAAGATGCTTATGATGGTTTAAAGAAAGTTGAAGTTAATGAGTCTGGCAACCCTGTAATACCTTCCAATCCAAATGACTCAAACAAACCACTAAAACCTTCTGACTCTATTCAAACTGATAGTGAAAATCGTAATGTCAATGGAGATACAGTGGATACAAGTGATTCTTCAATCATTATCCCTGGTATAATTGCTATTGCAATTTCTGGACTTGTAATTCTAAAATTAAAAAGAAATAAAAAGGCATTTCTTAAAAATAAAGTATAAATAAAAAAATCACTTGTTAAATTTAAGTTTGATTACTTTTGAATGATTAGCTTTTATGATAACTTGAAATTTCACATGTAAATTCTAAATTATTTTAGGATTCATATACTATGATTCTAAAAAAATTAAAAGTAATTACGTTGTATTGATAAAACGGTCTTCTTAGACCGTTTTTGATATTTCATATATGCTCTTTTATTTTTCTTAGCTTTCCAACCATTCTTAAAAAATAGAATTTATTCATAAAATATACTCTAAACCATGACAGAAGAAACATTTATTTTCTTCATGACTAAAAAGTCTGACTATATTATTTAAAAACCTTTTATAAAAGCAATGTATAAACTTTAAAAGATTACCATTACTTTTACAACAATGATTTTCAATCAATCAGTCTATTTTTCTTTATTGATTATATTTTCTTTTTAATGTTATAATCATAATTAGGATGTGATAAGATGAGTAAAACAACGATGAAAGATATAGCAGAAAAATTAAATATCTCTATTAATGCTGTTTCGCTTGCACTCAATGATAAAGAAGGTGTTTCTCAAGAATTGAGAATGCAGATTCTGGAATTAGCTGTAACAATGGGATATTCTCAAAAAAAATTAAATGCGAAATCAATACTGAAAAATAAAACTATCTGCGTTATGATTGAAAACAAGAAGAAAAATGATAAATATTATTATTTGGACATCCTCCAAAACTTAAAAAAAGAAGCTAATATCTTTGGATATCGCATATTAGAGGAATATTATTCACTCGATCATTTTATCATCCCTCAATGTATTAGTGAACAACATATTGCTGGAATTATTATATTAGGAAAAATATCTCAAGAAATCATATATCAGCTTAAACTGTACACTCAACACATTCTTTGTGTCAATCATTCTATTCCCTATATGAATATAAATTATATTATTACAAATGATTTTTTAGGTGGCTATTTAAGTTGTGCTCATTTAATTAAACAAGGTTGTAGAAACATTGGATTTATCGGTGACATTGAAAAATCATCTAATTTCAAACAACGATTTTATGGATATAGACAATGTATGATTAATCACTTTCATCCTAAAAAATATGAACTTATATATTTAACAAAAGGTATTGAACAAGCTGTCTTAAATAATGATTATCAGTATATTCAAAAGATGCTATTAACTTATAGAAAAATGCCTGAAGCATTTGTTTGTGTAAATGATCGTAATGCTGCAATAGTCATAAAAGCTTTACAATATAATGGATATAAAGTTCCTCAAAATATTAAAATCATTGGTTTTGATAATATGGAATTTTCTTCTCACATGACTCCATCACTTTCTACATTAGAAGTGAATAGACAAATCATCGCAAAAAAATCTATAAAAAGAATTCATGAAATGATTCATGAAAATACAATTCCTGAAACAATCATGTTATCACCATATATAATTGAAAGACAATCAACACAATAAACGAATAAAAAATCCTGAGTTTCAAAATTCAGGATTTTAACGCATATAATTAAATATTTTCCCATCATATTTTTCATTTAATGTCTGTTGACTGGTAAAAACACACGAAAAATTGTCATGAAAAACATGAAATGAATCCAATGGCTTGACTATGTCTAAGATTTTTTGATTGATTTCTTGAGATATACCAGTTTGCTGGCAAGCTTCACATTGCTCATCTGTTTTATAGAAAACATGAACTTGATCAAAAATAATTTTGATTTTCCATATATATGGTCTATGAATATTTTGTATTTCTTTTTGTACCTGGTTTAAAATTCTTTTTCTTATTTCATCTTCCAATGTATCATAACTGATAATCGAAGGACACTTTGTAGATATATGATATTTTTGACAAAGTAATAAGAATTGTTCACGAATTTTCTGTTGCTTTGTTTCATCAAAATTTATACCATTCTTCATTTTTTGTTGATCATCATGATTCCATAATATGAGTTTCAATCTGGATTGATTATCATGTGTTTGATCATAAATAAAATCATAAAGTTTTAATTGAAAAACCTGCTCAAACCATTGTTCAAATTCTAATAAAAATAAACTTTTCTGTTCTGGATGACACAGTAAATTGAATGCATGTTGATATTGTTGTTCATTTAAAAGCATAAAAACACCTCTTGTCTATTATACAACAAAGAGATGTTTTTATCTCGATTTTATTTATTTTTAGTCTAAACTCTTTGACATAATAACAAACAAATCTCTTAATTTTGAACATGATGATGAAACGTTGGAGAAGTTTCATCTAATACCTGAAAAACATATCCCTGCTCAATGAGGTAATCTAAAATATCTGGCAGTGCCTTGACAGTATTTTCTTGTGTTCCACTATCATGCATCAAAAACATAATATCTTCTCGATTCCCAATTTCTTCAATTGCTTTCTTTTTAAGACCATCTACCGTTTTAATCCCTTCTCCATCACCATTAATAGAAGTCCAATCATAATATTGATATCCTAAATCAATAACCTTTTTTGTTAAACGTGTCATGATACCATCATTATATTTCTTAGAAACAAGATTACTGGAACCACCTGGAAAACGTATAAAATTCACATTCTTCCCAATTTGTTGATAAACAACATCCTTAATTTTATTTAAATCACTTATATAATTTTTTAAAGAACTATAAATATATTCATAATCATGACTATATGTGTGCAATCCTATTGTATGCCCTTTTTGATATGCTTCTTTAATATAATGAAAATCTTTAGGAGAAGTTCCTGTCACAAAAAAAGTTGCTTTAATATGATATTGATCTAGAATTTCTAGAATTTCTTTGGTGTTTGATGATGGACCATCATCAAAGGTTAAATAACACGTTTTCTTTCCATCACTTAAAGCTTCACGATTATCATATTGACTTAAAACTTCAATCTTTCTTATAAATGTATCCTCATTACCCGATTGATCCTTAACATGATAATAAACTTCATATTCACCAATTTTACGAATATTCAATTTAGAATCATCAATGGTTAATACTGGTGAATCATCATGATCATCTTTAACAATGACATCTTTTTTTAAATCAATTTCATCTCCAATCAATAATGTAATGGGTGTCAAACCACTCACTATTGGTGGCTGTTCATCTTTTGCCTGAACTTGTACATAGGCACTTTTCTCTGATTTATTTCCATAACTATCTTCCACAACAACTACAACTTTATAAGTTTTCACTTCATGAAAAGTATAATTTTGCTGAAAATAAACTTCTGTTTTAGAATCATCACGAATGTTTTTAACCAATTCTTTTGCAGATATTGTTTCATCTTTCAAAATTGTCTTATTTTGTGTTTCAAATTGTGGAGGTAACATATCATCAACATAAACAATTAAAGTAAAAACTTTTTGATGATAAGAATAGACTATTTTATATTGACCAAGTTGACTATTATCAACTTGATTATCAATCTTGATTTCATCTTCTTCGATATGTGAAAGTTTTTCAATATATTGTAGCGGTTCAACTTCCTGATATAATGCTAAATGAATTTCTTTATCTACAAAAGTTATACGTGGCTGTAAAAACAGATAAACAATTAAGACAATCAAACAAAATACAAAAGTATAAAAAAAGACTTTTTTCATATGTATCACCAAGATACTATATGAATGAAAAGTCTTTTTTAGTCCTCCTGTTGAAAATATTCTTCAATGATTTGTCTTTCACTAAAAGGTAATGGTTCTTCATCCAAAATCTGATAATCTTCATGCCCTTTTCCTAGACACAAAATAATATCATGAGCTTCAGCATGCTCAAGAGCATAATGAATGGCTTGTTGACGATCTTCTATAACAATATATTCCCCATTTTCTTTATTGATCCCCTCAATAATATCCTGACAGATTTTTTGTACTGATTCGCCACGTGGATTATCTGCTGTTAAAATAGAGAAAGCATGATATTTTGCGACAATTTCTCCAGCTCCATAACGTCTATGCACATCTCTATGTCCACCTAATCCATAGACACAATAAATACGGTGAGGATGATATTCACTCATAGTCGATAAGATACTATCAAAAGATAACGCATTATGTGCATAATCAATAAAAACTGTATATGGACGAGGAACTGGTACCATTTCTACACGTCCTTTTACACTGACTTGTTTTAAAGCTTCTTGGATATAAGGAACATCTATATCTAAAAGATGACATATCATAATTGCGACTAATGAATTATAGACACTAAATTTTCCAGGTGTATTCGTTTGAAATGATGCTGAAATGACACCATTTGTATCAAATGTCACACCTAATATATTATCTTGACGATAAAGATTGATGTTGCAAGCCTGTAAATCACTTTCCTGATCTATAGAATAAGTTTGAATCTGACAGTGAGCACGATCTATCATATCTAAATAATGTTCATCATCCTTGTTGAATAAACCAATGCGACACATTTGAAACAATTGTTTTTTACATGACATATAATGTTCAAAAGAGCGGTGCTCATTTTCACCAATATGATCAGGTGATAAATTCGTAAAAACACCTATATCAAAATCAATACCTGTTACACGGTCTAACATAAGTCCCTGTGATGAAACTTCCATAACACAATATTCACAACCTGCTTCCACCATTTCATGCATTAATTTTTGCAGTTCAAAAGATTCAGGTGTGGTATTCTTTGTTTTCCTAAATTCACCATTTACAATAGAACCAATTGTTCCAATGATGCCGACTTTTTTATGAGCCTTTTCTAAAATAGAAGCCACCATATAAGATGTTGTTGTTTTCCCTTTAGTTCCAGTAATCCCGATGACTTTCATTTGACGACTTGGATGATGAAAGAAAGCACAAGAAAGTAACGCTAAAGCCTTTCTTGCATTATCAACTAATAAATAAGTGATTCCTTCCTGATATTCCACTGGATGTTCAATCACAATAACCTTTGCACCTTTTTGAATAACCTGATCAATAAAAGAGTGTCCATCAACCTTTGCGCCAGGAATACAAACAAATAGACTGCCTGATTGAACTGTTCTGGAATCATAATCTATTTGTGAAACTTCCTCATCTAAATGTCCTTGAATGAACTGATAATTCATTTCATCTAGTAATTCATTTAATTTCATTTTCCTCACCATTCCTCATTTGATATCTATCTTTAAATTTGAGATATTTGTAAATCCCCATTTTTTATGTAATTTAATTTTCTAAATGCTTTATACATACTATAACAAACAACCATTGGCAAAACAACGTCTATCAAAAATAGTGGTATCCAATAAGTTGTTGCCATGATTGAAAATGAATCCGTTAATCCTAATAATCCTGTTAATCCCATAGCTGAACCTTGCACACTGCAACGTAAAGAAAAAAGCACTGAAATCATTCCACTTAACATACTGGCGAGTAGTGGTGGTATCCATATAACAGGTCGTTTGACAATATTTTTAAATTGTAAAAGACTTGTCCCTAAACCAATAGCCAAAACTTCACCAAAACAATTATCATTCATTGACATCACAGCAAATCCAATCATTTGACTACATACTCCAGCCAGTACAGCTCCTAAAACAACACCATTAAAATCAACCATTATACTTGTTAAAAGTAAAGATGAAAGTGGTGATGTTGTGATGACACCAGCTAATAAAGCAACTAGCATTCCCATTAAAACAGAAGGCATAGTCGCACATTGTTTCATTACACTATTGAGCCAGAAAGAAACTTGATGCATAAATGGTCCTATAAGCCAGACAACCAAACCAGCACAGCCAATTGACATAACTGGTACCAGCCAAATATCAAAAGGTGTTTTTCCCTGTACCAAACGCCCTACTTCAATTGCTAAAATGACAGCTATATAAGCTAACAATGGATTCCCCGTCGCAAGCGATATCTGACCGCCATCTACAACAATTGTTCCGGCACCGATCGTTCCAGCCAGCAATGCCGTCAACAAATTCATCCCTCTAGCATCAATACATAAGCCCATTGCAATACCAATGGCAGGTCCCATTAAATAACCAAGCATGACTCCCCATTGATAAAGCATATTGATATGAACAGCCGTCCCAATCTGTTTCAAGATGATACCAAAGACAACACTCACAAAATAGCCATATGCCAATCCATTCAATGTTCTTACAATATAATTTTCATGTCTATTTCTTGCCATCCTGTTTTTCCTCTTTTCTTTGATGATTCATTAATGCAGGGAAAGCTTTCATAATACGACGCTCACTCATAGATTTATCATGTATCCATTGACGATAACTTGAGATATCATTTTCTTTCCATAAATCCATTAATTCATTAAAACTGTGTTTACTTTGTTCAACATCATCAATCAATTTTTGCATTGATGATTCTATATCCTTCATAAATTCATCTAAACGTTCATCCAAATGTGTCAATGATACGACTGTAAAAATAAGATCAATAATAAATATTGTCGTTAACATTGTTGCTATCACAACCAATGTAATTAAGCCATGTTGCATGATTTTTTCTAACAAATAAGGTTGAACAAATTTCACTGCAACAACACTAAAAACACCAAAAACTAAAAAACCTTCTAAACAAACTCTTCCATTAACATGAAAAGCTTTATCAGAATAATCCCACCATCTTCTATGATAAAGTTTCTCCATAGCCCATGATGTTATATATTCAATCACACAGGCCACAAATGCTCCTTCAATAAAAACAGATAAATAACTTTCATTAGCAGAAAATAAAAGAGAGACAGTGATGGCTCCAAAACCATATATTGGAACAATAGGTCCATTTAAAAAGCCACTATTTTTAATTCTATGACGCGTCATAATTGGACATATCAAAGATTCCCAGATCCATCCTGCAAAACCATATATATAAAAAGTTACAATATAAGCACTAATATATTTTTCCATATTAAACTCCTTATCTAGAAATATTATACTTCGTTTTTATGATTAAGCAAGAAAAAAACTGCTTACGCAGTTTCATTGATATTGAATATTTTGTTGTCTATTTAATGGGTAGATGGATAATTGTGAAGCAGAAACTTTATTTTTCATTTGAATACAATGAATTTGATTATTTTCATATGTCTTGTAATAATAAGCCCCATCATTCATGCTCATACAACAAGAATAAACCGTATAATCATCCTGATTTTGTGCTGTTTTCACTGAACCTTTGACCATTGCTACAGCATCTAAAATATGAAAAATCTGACTGATATTCTCTTCTTCTTTTTCACTCATCACAGCATTTTCCTTTAACCACAATGTTTTCACAAAACGTGAAGCAGGTGAAAAATCACCAGGAATACCTATTGTTCCAAACCCGTTTCCATAAGGCTTCAATGATTGATCCGTTAAATGATCTTGAGGATAAGACGATGTTAAATGCATATAGTTATGGACATTCCATTGATGATAAGGATAAGGTGGATTGTTGGTTAAAATATGAAAAGCATCTTGATAAACCTGCAATCCTGATTCTGTTGATTCTAGAATCAGACTCTCTTTTTGATCGGCAATAATCCAATGTAAAGGTGCTAAAGGCAATTTTTCATTGAAAGGTATATCTAAAAGATGAAAATGTTCAATCTCTTTTTTAACTTCCTGTACACTTTGATACTGTCCTAATATGTATGGAATCAATTCATAAGGCGTTATATTGATTTTATGAGACTGTTCTGGAAAATAACGGGCATTTCCAGGAAAATACAATCCAGCCATACATAATCCCTTTTCATTCATAGCCTCAGCATATAACGGATAATTGTCTACGACTGTTGCCATACCAATAAGCGCATATTGATTTTTAAATACAGTTTGATTTTTTAATGGAAATGTATAATGTCTTGGTGTGAGAACCACTTGCTCTCCAAATGAGATTTCTAAATCTAAATTTCTGCCAAAGTATCCATCTAATTGAAATGCTGTACACATATCAAAATCACCTCATTACCATTATAGACCATTTTCTCTAAAATAACAAAAAAACCTACACTTTCGCATAGGTTGAATACATAAATGGTGGAGCTTAGCGGGATCGAACCGCTGACCTCCTGCGTGCAAAGCAGGCGCTCTCCCAGCTGAGCTAAAGCCCCATTATTTAACTTATACATGGTGGGCCTGAATGGACTTGAACCATCGACCTCACCCTTATCAGGGGTGCGCTCTAACCAGCTGAGCTACAGGCCCATGTATATATATAAACAGAATTAATGGTGGGCCTGAATGGACTTGAACCATCGACCTCACCCTTATCAGGGGTGCGCTCTAACCAGCTGAGCTACAGGCCCATTAATCACTGCCCTAATATATTATCATAGCCTTCTTTTTTCGTCAATACTTTTTTTATTTTTATCTTCATGTTTTATAATGGAGCTGATAATGATTGAAAATATTCTTCAACACCATCACTAATAACAACTGCTAATTTCTTATGATATGCCTGACTTTTTAATTGTCCTCTTTCATTAGCATTAGAAATAAATCCACACTCGATCAATACTCCCAAGGACTGTGTTGCACGTAAAATATAAAAACTACAGGATGAAACATTCTTTCTTGTACCAGTTAAAGTTTTCATTTGATTATGAATTATTTCAGCCAAGCGTTTCCCTTCCTCGCTTTTATGATAATAAAAGACCTGTGAGCCCCAAGCACTTGAAGATGAAGAATTCAGATGAATGCTCAAAAATAAATCCGGTTGGTATTCATCTATCTGTAAAGCTCTTAGATACATATCATCCTGTTTAGAATAATTATAATCCCTTTTTGTCATATCCTGATCATCCGTTCTGGTAAGATAAACAGTTGCTCCTCTTGATTCTAATTCTTCCTTCAAGGCAAAACTGATTTTTAAATTCAATTCATCCTCATTGACACCAGCAACACTAGCTCCATTATCTAATCCACCATGTCCCGGATCCAAAACAATAACTTTTTTTAAAAGTGGTTGAGATGATGAGACATGAATAACAGGCTTATATAAACAAGCACATAACGCAAAGAGTACAATAAAAGACATCCATTTTTTCATATGAATCATCACCCGTTTATTTATATGAAAAGTAAGATGTCTTTATGCTTTTTGCTGATGAAATTAAATCTGTCTGATTTTGATTTTTTGTTTTAAATCTTTTCCAATCGTCAGTAACATTGTGATATAACAAGCGCCTCCACCAATAAAATTACTAATCGCTTCAGCAATAAATACACCATCTATACCCATATATATGGGTAAGATCAATGTCAGAGGTACGACAATAATCACTTTCCTGAATATTGAAAAGAAGACAGCTTGACCAGATTTTCCTAACCCCACAGCAACAGCTTGCCCACTCATTTGAAAGGCCATCATAAAAAATCCAAAGAAATATAGATGAAAGGCATGAATACCATCAGTAAGAATACTTTGATTGTGTGTAAAAATCTGCACAAAGAGTTCTGGAAACAATGTAACAGCAAGCCACAAAACAAAGCTAGCAATAAAGCATGTCACTGTTGTAAAACCAATACCTTGCCATACTCTTTGATATTGTTGTGCTCCATAGTTATAGCCTAATACTGGCTGTGATGCATTGGCGAGTCCCTGTCCAGGTAATGAAATCACTTCACGAATAGAATTAATAATAGTCATAATGGCAATATAGAAATCACCACCATAAGTTTGTAAAGTTGCATTACAAACAATTGTGACAAGCGAATTTGTTAAACCCATCATAAAACCAGCCATTCCTAAAGCAAAGATTTTTTGAACATGTTTTATTTTTAATTTTAATTTTTCTTTTCTTAATTTTAAAAGTGTTTTTTGACCCGTTAGAAAATAAAGCGTCCATATAGCCGAACACATTTGTGAAAACACTGTCGCAATGGCTGCTCCTTTGACACCTAAGTCAAAAACAAAGATAAAAATAGGATCCAAAACAATATTAATAACAGCTCCCAGTAAAACAGTCATCATCCCTGTTTTTGCAAAACCCTGACTGTTAATAAAACTGTTCATTCCTAAACTGATCAAAACAAATGGTGTTCCCAATAAATAAATACTCATATAATCATTCGCAAAATCAATTGTCTGATGACTTGCTCCAAATAGCCATAATAAAGGTTCTTTGATTGCAAAAGTTACAATCATAATCAGTACAGAAAAAATAAGTAACAAAGAAAATGCATTTCCCATAATTTCTTCTGCTAAATCATCATCACCACTCCCTCTGGCGATAGAACACAAAGGTGATCCACCCATACCAAAAAGATTCGCAAAAGCAATAATAATTGATATTAAAGGTAGACATAATCCCAAACCCGACATAGCCAATGTCGCAACATCTGGCAATCTTCCAATATAAATACGATCAACAACGTTATATAAAACATTAATAAACTGCGCAACAATCATAGGTCCAGCAATATGTAATATATGTGAAGAAACTTTTCCTTTCGCAAAATTATTCTGATCTTGCATATGGAACTCCTACTTTAAAAGATGAAGTAAATCTAAAGGACTTTCAAAAACCATTGCTGCACCATTCATTTCTTCTTTATTGACATTACCCCATTTGGCATATCCAAAATCAATTTGGGCATTATGAGAAGCCAGACAATCTGATTGCGCATCACCAATATAAATCACTTCATCTTTCTCTAATCCCAATCTTTTTAAACATTCTAATAATGGTTCAGGATCTGGTTTATGTTTTTGTGTATCTTCTGCTAAAATCGCAACTTTCATATATTGATCTAGTCCCTTATCAACCATATCAATTTGATATTGTGCTTTTGTTTTGGCTGAAACAACAGCCTGGATAATACCTGCTTCTTCAAAAGCTGGAAAAACTTTTTCAAAACCTTCATAAAGTGTTGCGCCTTCTTCATACTCATTGACATATTGAACCCATCTGGCATATGTTTTTTCTTTATCTGGAATCTTTAATTCTTCCATAACTTTCATACCAGGATAAGCCGCAAATTTTAATACATCTTCAAAACTCCAATCTTCATTAAGCTCTTCCTTAATAATTTTCATTAATGGATACATATTCATATTTAATGTATTTAAAACTGTTCCATCAATATCATAAATCACTGCTTTATATCTTTTCACTACATTTCTCCCCTTTATTTTTGAAATCATCATAAGCTTCCTTCAACCACTGATGTGGATATAGAATACGTTGATTTTTTAGCTGTTCGTCAAGAAACATATAAGAAGCTTTTTTTAAAGATATGTCTAACCCCTTTTGAATGACATGCAAATAAGGTGGTTCTCCTTTTTGATCCCATTTGATTTTATCTGCTAAAAAGACAACCATATCAATATCACTTGCATTTTTCTTTAATGTTGTATGACACGCTATCGCAGATAAAATATCCTGATCTTCTATCTTAAAAACTGTTTGTGCTATCAAAGCCGAAATCCTTTGATGTAATAGGAAAGGATATTTCTTTTCTGCTGGGTCAATCTCCCATTGATGAGAAAGCGCAATATCCATCATTTTTTGTGGTGATATCACAGCACTGATATCATGCAACAATGCTGCCTGATAACATTTGTCCATGTCGACATGAAATTTTTGAGCTAACTTTTGACTTTCTTTAACCACCTGCAAGCTATGTTCTTTTGTATGAAAACATTGATATGTATCAAAATATTGACACACATTATCTTTTAAATTGAAATCCGATGATATAAAATAGTCCATCATTGCTCCTCCACATAACGATTTATATGACGTTCAACAACTTCGAAAGTTGCTGTACCTGTCTCTAAAAGTGCCTGATGAAAGGCTTTATTATCAAAGGTATTGCCACATTCTTCTTGTACTTCTTCCTTCATATTTGCAATTTCTTCATACCCTACATAATAAGGCACAAAAGCAGCTGGATTCGCCTGTAACTGCTGATAAAGCATAGTCAAAGACTCATCATCTAACATCATGCCACTTTCTTCTAAAAAATCACTAACATCTTCTTTTGACCAACCTTCATAATGAATACCAATATCAATTAAGATTGTCAGACTATTACTCAACAATTCTGCTTCTTGATACAATTCTAACATATCTTCATCCATGTCTTCTAGATACTTCATACATTCATATTGAACATATGTCGCATAACCTTCACTGTAGGCCGGAGCGGATGCAATAGCTTTACGAAATGGGCTTGTCAGATTTTCATACATATACCCATATTGATACATATGCCCTGCAAATCCTTCATGAGCGACAGTTGTATATGTTGATAAAGACTGCACATCATTGGTCTTTGGATTGACACGTAACTGTTTGACCGATGTCCCATCGAGAGATGGAATATGAAAATAGGCTGTCACTCCTGAATCTGAAGCTAAATCTTCGTTGATTTCTTCTATCTGATATTCCAAATTTTCAATTTCAGGAAAATCCTGATAAAAATGAGATTGAATAAAATCTAGTATATCTTCATAACTTTGAAAAGATGTTTGAGGTAATTCTCCATTTGTATAATTTTCATAAAGTTCTGGATTTTGAATAGCCAATGCAACTAATTTTCGCATATGCTTGTGAAAGGCATCTTCCATCATCTCTTTGATTTCCTCTACCGTTTTATCAGTTCCACTGTTTTCCTGTAATAAGAGAGTATAATATTCCTTACCATATTGGAAATGTGCTAAGCCCTGCTCATTATTCACACCCTTTTGAAATTGCGTTAATGTGGTTACCATTTCCTGATAAGCTGGAAAGAAAGACGTTTGAAAAGCTTCTTCCATCTGCTGCTTATAACTATCTTTGAGATTATCATCCATATCTAAAGCATCAATATTATGTTGTACTGCTTCTAAAATAGGACTTTGATCCTTTTTATCTAAAATTCTTTGACAATATGTTAATACAGAATCAAAATCAATCATTAATAATTCTTTTTCTGCTTGTGTTTTTGTATACGCTAATGCTTCTTGTGTATAAGGCAAAATATCTTGAACAACAATCATCAGGTTTTGTAAATCCTCTTCACTACGTATGTCCCAGTCCGTCAATAGTGTTGGGAGTTGATAATGCAATCCCGTCATGCTTGTAAATACAGGTTCATAATAATCAAACTTCTCATCACTCATTTTTTGGGCAAGAGAAAGCTGAGATTGGTAAATATCATAAGAATCCTTTTGATCATCAGTCAAGGCATCATAATCAAATTGCATCAACTGATTGTAAGAATCATTTAATTTTTGTAAACTTTGTTGTTGATCCTCATCAGAAGCACCACTTCCTAGTCCAATCTCTACATGTTGCATATCAATACCAAAATCCTCTGGTGAAGTCGCATATGTATGTAATGAAACATAATCATCTTCCATTGCCTCAATAAATTCCTGATTTAAAAACGCATCAAATTCCTCTTGAATAATTGTATCATCTTGAAAATGACATCCTGGTATCAAAAAAATCAGAGCTAGTATCCATATATATGTAACAACTTTCTTGACATTTTTCATAACATTCCTCTTTTCTGATTTTATTGTACACACCTTTTCATATCATCATACTGACATCTTAATCATGCGTAACTTCTTTCCAATTTATGTTTTTCATCGCTTCCTGTAAAAACGCAAATAACTTCTTATTATTCTTGTCATAAATAGCATAATAAGTCACATGTGCCTCATCATTAATAATCGGTATGGCGACCCTATTTTCTTTTTCACGTTCATCAGTAAGCATCGTAATATCACTTCTAAAGTTAGGTAAAGCTGAAGCTTTGATTAATTCATTAAAAACTTGACCATCTTCCTGAAATAATAAATGTGACTGTGGAATCACTTTTTGACAAATCTCATTCCAAAATCCAATTCGAGACAACAACAAAACACTTTCACCATTTAAATCATCAAATGATATGTCTTTAAATAAGGCTAAAGGATGAGCTGGAGGTACTGATAAAAATAAATTCTCTTCGAACAACTTCACACATTCATAATGTGAATCATCGATTGGATGATTCAAAACAATGATAGAAAATTCATAGTTTTTTAATCCGTTTAATAAAACATCCTCATGAGAATCCAAGACATCATGAATCTGCATATCAGGATATTGTTTTGTGAGAACATGTTTTAATCCCCAGATAGGAGCTGGAGCACATGATCCGATATTGATTTCAAACTGACTGCGATTATAAGCCTGAAGAGTTGAAATTATCTGTTCTTTTTCATTCAAGAGCTTTTCAAAGAGTTCTACAGCTAATTTTCCATTTTGATTGAGTTCTATTTTATTTTTCTTACGATTAAAGAGCTTAATTCCTAATTCTTCTTCTAAACGTTGCATGGAACGTGTCAGGGCTGGTTGTGAAATCAACAAAACTTCAGCAGCCTTAGATAATGTTCCTTCTCTAGCAATCGTTAATAGTTGTTCTAACTGATAAAATTCTATCATTAAGACACCTCCTTATATTCACTATGCATTTTAATTATAGCACAATGAAATATTGATATTGTACTTTTTTTAGAGCTTTTCTTAAAATAAAGTTGAAAAAGGAGGGAGATAATGAAATATAAAAAACTTAATAATGGTGTCAATATGCCTATGTTAGGATTTGGAACCTTTCAGATTCCTGCTTCTCAAACAAAAGCATGTGTTTTAGATGCCCTGCAAGCTGGATATCGTTTAATTGATACAGCTTCAGCCTATTTCAATGAAAAAGAAATTGGTGAAGCTCTTAAAGAATCAGGAATTCCCAGAAAAGATTTTTTTATCACAACAAAAGTATGGATTCAGGATGCTGGCTATGAAAAAACATTAAAGGCATTTCAGACTTCATTGAATCAGTTAGGCTTAGATTATATTGACCTTTATCTGATTCATCAGCCCTATGGTGATTATTATGGTTCCTATAAAGCTATGGAAGAACTTTATAGGAAAGGCAAAATCAGAGCTATTGGTGTTTGTAATTTTAGTCCTGAAAGATTTGTAGATTTATATATGAATTGTACAATCAAGCCTATGATCAATCAGATTGAATATCATCCGTTCTTTCAACAAAAAGATGCTCATCATCTGTTTCAACAATATCATTGTCAGACACAAGCATGGGGTCCTTTAAATGAAGGACAAAGACAAATTTTTAACCATCCTATTTTAAAAGATATTGCTAAAAAGCATCATAAAACAATCGCTCAAATTGTTTTAAGATGGCAAATCGAACAAGATATTATCGTTATTCCTAAAACAGTTCATCAAGAACGTATGATTGAAAATATGAATATTTGGGATTTTCAATTAGATCAGGATGATTTTCAACAAATTGCAAAACTGAATCTTGGGCATAGTGAAATTATTGATTATCAATGTTATACAACTGCTAAAAATTTAAACAAATTTAAAATTCATGAAAATTCAACAAAGGAGATACGTATATGAAAACATTTGAACTTAACAACAAACAACACATTCCTGCCATTGGTTTTGGCGTATTTATGATTCCTAATAATGGTCCAACTTATGATGCGACATTAGCCGCATTAAAAGCAGGCTATCGTCATATTGATACAGCCGCTGGATATATGAATGAAAGTGATGTCGGAAAAGCTATCAAAGATAGTGGTATTAATCGTCAAGATATTTTTATTACTTCTAAATTATGGTTACAGGATTATGGATATGAAAATGCTAAAAAAGGTATTGAAAATTCATTAAAACTACTTGGTGTTGACTATATTGATCTTTACTTATTACATCAACCTTATGGTGATTATTTAGGGGCATGGAAAGCTTTAGAAGAAGCTTATGAAGAAGGAAAATTGAAATCTATTGGTATTTCTAATGTTACTGTCAACTTATGGAACAAATTTAAAGATGGTATGAAAGTGATGCCTGCAGTCAATCAGGTAGAATTCAATCCATTTGTTCAACAAAAAGAATTAAGAAAAGTGATGGATGAAAACAATATTTTATTGGAAGCATGGTATCCATTAGGACATGGTAATAAAGAATTATTAGAAAATCCTGTTATTTGTGAACTTGCTGCCAAATATCATAAAAATGCTGGTCAAATTATTTTAAGATGGATTAATCAGGAAGGTGTCATTGCTTTACCAAAATCTACAAATCCTGAAAGAATGAAAGGAAATATTGATATTTTTGATTTTGAATTAACAGCAGATGAAATGGAAAAAATGCGTGCTTTAGATACAGCTAAGCCAACACACAATCCTGAAGATCCAGCCAATGAAGTGAGATTATCACAATTAAAGATTCATGATTAATAAGGGGGCCCTGACATGAAAAAATTATGGATAAGTTTATTATGCGCTGGCTCGTTATTGAGTTTAACAGCTTGCCAAAATCAGCCCTCAATTACAGAAAATACATCTCAAAATGAAACAAGCCAAATCCAAAATGATGGAAAGATTTTCATTGCTTATTTTACAATGCCTGAAACAGATGGAACAGACGTTTCCTCTTCAGCCAGTCGTGTCATCAATAATGATGAACTGATGGGTGCAACAGAATATGTAGCCAGAGTCATTCAAGACAATACAGGTGGTGATCTATTTCAGATTGAAACAGAGCAGACATATCCAGGGACACACGATCCTTTAGTCGACCAAGCTGCTGATGAACAGGATGAACATGCACGCCCAGCATTAAAAACAACGATTGATAATCTGGATGATTATGATGTGATTTTCCTTGGTTATCCAAACTGGTGGGGAGATATGCCAATGCCTTTATACACATTCTTAGAAACTTATGACTTCAGCAATAAAACAATTATTCCATTTAATACACATGGTGGTAGCCTATTTTCACGTACCATCAGTACAATTGAAGAACTACAGCCAAATGCAACAGTTATTGAAGATGGTTTAACAATTTCCAGAAATGATGTTGCTGAGTCAGAAAATGAAATTGTAAACTGGATTGAAAGTTTAGGACTATAAAATATGTCTATCAGGAAAGTTTTACTCACAATGATTTTATTTTCAACATTCTTGGCTGGTTGTTCCTCAAATCAATCTTCCCATCAGGAAGATACGGCTTTAAAGATTCAAAGTATCCCAGAAAATTATAAATCACCTGCCACACATTCAGGTGAACTTGTCAAATTGGACTATACAACATATGAATCTTTAAGCTATGAATCCCATGAAAAAACACTACAAAAAAGCGCCTATGTCTATCTCCCCTATCAATACAATCCTTCACAACAATATAACATCTTCTATTTAATGCACGGAGGCTGGAGTAACGAAACAACTGTTTTAGGAACATCTGAGCAACCAACTGAATTAAAATATGCAATTGACCATGCGATTGAAGATGGGAAAATGGAGCCGCTCATTATTGTATGTCCAACTTATAATAATGAAAATCCTGATGACAGTGATAACTATAGCTTAGCCCCGACATTAACTGATAACTATCACAATGAACTTGTCAACGATTTAATGCCTGCTGTAGAAGGGAAATACAGTACGTATGCTCAAGATACAACGCCAGAAGGTTTACGCCAATCACGAAATCATCGCGGTTTTGGTGGATTCTCAATGGGTTCCGTCGCCACTTGGCATACCTTTGAATACTGTCTTGATTATTTTCGCTATTTCATGCCGATGAGTGGCAGTTTAACCAGTGATGGAGATTATATGGCTTCCATTGTTGAAAATGCTGGTTACTCATGGAATGATTTCTTCATCTTTGCCTTTTCCGGTACTGATGATTTTGCCTATCAGTCATTCACATCACAAATTGAAGCGATGAAGAATGCCAATAACAATATCTTTCGTTTTGCAGATAATGAAACAAAAGGTAATTTGAACTATCTTGTCAAGGAAGGTGCTTCACATGATCAGCAAGCTTCTAATGAATATACATACAATGGTTTGTTATGGTTTTGGAATCATTAATTCAACTTCCCATTATTTCAACAACAAAATCTTAAACCAGACATTCTTTTGTATTGCATCTATCATAATCTCCCCAACAACTTATTGTGCCTTTCTAAACCTTCATGACATATCTGAAAACAGTTGCTTTGGGGAGAACATTTATATCACTTAAAGGAGGTCTTACCAATGAAATACATCAAAAAAATAACAATTTGTTTGACGCTATTATTATTTATGACGGCTTGTAGCAGTCCATCTGACTCGACGTCCTCTTCAACTCAGACAAGTCAGAATACCTATATTCAAGATGGGGATAGAATTCTGATTGCCTATTTTGCTTCTGGGGAAAACAGTGAAGTCGATGTTGCTTCTTCTGCTAGTGTAACACAATATCAAGGAGAACCTGTGGGTATTGTTCATGCTTTAGCAAGTATGATTCAAGAAAATACTGGTGGAGATATCTTTTCCATTACAACTTCTGTGCAGTATCCTCAATCCAGTGATGATGTGATTGATTATGCTCAAGAAGAACATGATCAAGACGTCAGACCAGAATTGACAAGTCATATTGATAATTTAGATGATTATGATGTCATCTTTATTGGATATCCTATCTGGTGGTATGATCTTCCTCAGGTTATGTATAGTTTCTTTGATGAGTATGATTTCAGTGGAAAAACAATCATTCCATTTTGCACTCATGCAGGTAACCGATTTTCTTCAACGATAGAAACAATCAAGGAACTGGAACCTGATGCAACAGTTGTTGAAGATGGATTTACAGTTAGTGCCCAAGAGGTAGATACAAATTCTGATGAAACAGCGACTCAAGTCAAAGAATGGATTGGTAGTCTTGAATAAAAAAATATTAAAGGTGGTTATAGGTATGGGTATATTGTTAAGTGGATGTTCTTCAAAGACACCAAATAATCAAACAACTTCAGTTTCTCAAATCAATGAAAAGACAACTGTCAGTGACATTGTCAATGATGAAAGATTTGAAGGTTATGGTCAATTCATTTTTCCAATTGATCGAGGATATGATGAATCACTCACAATTGATCATATTGATTCTTTACTTCCTTATCACAGCCATATCAATACACAAACAACCATTGATGTTCTCAATTATATGGTCGATCATCACGATTCCATATTCTATGATATTTATACAGATGAAGAAAAGGCAGCTGATTCAAGCAAAGAAAATACTGGTCTCTTCTTTTTCAAAGGTGAAAAAAATGCTCCTTTTGCAATTATTAATGCTGGTGGAGGTTTCTCCTACGTAGGAAGCATTCATGAAAGTTTTCCACATGCTTTATATTTATCTCAACAAGGTTATAACGCCTTTGCTTTGCAGTATCGAACAGGTGGGGCAGATGTTGCCTGTGAAGATTTAAGCGCTGCGATTGCTTTTATCTTTGAACATGCTGATGAATTAGAAGTTGACATAGATAACTATTCCTTATGGGGTGGTTCTGCCGGTGCCAGAATGGCTGCATATTTAGGATCATATGGAACAGAAAGTTTTGGACAGTATGCCTATCCACGTGCTGGTGCTATTATTATGCAATATACTGGTCATAGCGATTATACTGCACATGATCCTGCTACATATGTCTGTGTTGGTGAAAATGATGGTATTGCTTCATGGCAAACGATGCAAAGGCGTATTCAAAATCTGCAAAATGCAGGTATTGATACTGAATTTCATAAATATCCATCACTGGGTCATGGCTTTGGCTTAGGCATTGGAACTTCTGCTGAAGGATGGATTGATGATGCTATTGCCTTTTGGCAAAAGCAAATAGATGAATAGGAGATGGTTTCATGAAAAAAGCAATACTCTGTTGTCTTGTCATTGTCTGTGTGATTGCTGGTCTTGATATCTTTTCACAATCTCAAGAACAACAGACAACCAATCAACAAACAGTTTCAACTCCTTCATTAGACGAAGTCACTGAAGGAACAGAAACTTATCGTGGCTTTTTGATGGATAATGTTTATCATTCTCCTGAAGACGGCGATATCCATTACCATGTTTATATTCCTAATGACTATGATGGAAAGACGCCTTATGCTTTATATTTTACATTACCAGGATATCAGGGATTATATTTTCAAGGAGTTGGCAGAAACCTTGAAACAGAAGAATTTGCTTTTGTGGCTCAAGATTACAACAATCAAATGATTATTGTTGCTCCACAGTTAGAAGATTGGGGTCAAACATCTGCCAATCAAACCATTGCATTAGTTGAATATTTCTTATCACATTATAACATCGACCGTAATCATGTTTATACCAATGGATATTCAGGTGGTGGTGAGACTATGTCTTTAGTCATGGGACAAAGAGCCGATCTTTTTAGCGCTTATCTTCACTGTAGTTCTCAGTGGGATGGTGGTTATGATAGTGTCGTTGAAAATAAAACTCGTGTTTATATAACAGTTGGAGAAAATGATGAATACTATGGCTCTGAACCATCATCCAAAGCTTATCAGGAATTATATCAGCGTTATCAAAACAAAGGACTTTCAGATGATGAAATTGATGATTTACTTGTTTTAGATATTAAAGATACAACTTATTTTACAAATCAGGGAATAACAAATCAACATGGTGGTGCTGGACAACTCTTTGTGCATGATCACGATATGATGAACTGGTTATTTTCTTAAAACGAGAGGAGAAAAAGAAATGAAAAAAATATTCACAATGTTTTTAACTGCTATTATGGCAATCGCTTTACTTGCTGGATGTCAATCACGTTCAAATGAAACAACAGAGGCGAATACTTCAACTCCTGCAACAGAAAATACATCTGATGATGGAAAAACACTTGTTGTTTATTATTCAGCAACAGGAAATACAAAAGCTGTTGCTGAGATGATTGCTGAAGAAACCAATGGAGATTTATTTGAAATTGAACCACAAGAGCCTTACAGTGATGAAGATTTAAACTGGACTGATGAAAACAGCCGTGTGTCAAGAGAACATGAAAATGAGAATGAAAGAGATGTAGCACTTGTTTCCACAACAGTTGAGAACTGGGAAGACTATGACACTGTTTTCATTGGTTATCCAATCTGGTGGGGAATTGCTGCATGGCCAGTTGATACTTTTGTAGAAAACAATGATTTTGACTCTAAAACTGTGATTCCATTTTGTACTTCATCTTCTTCAGGACTTGGTCAAAGTGGTGAACTTTTAGCACAAATGGCTGGTAGTGGAGACTGGCAAGAAGGACAAAGATTCCAATCTAGCGCGACTGCTTCAGATATTCAAGATTGGATTAATGAATTAGGGATCAATGAATAGTATAGAAAAGAGGTTATCAAAGATGAATAAATTTGTTATGAATCACATGCCTAAAGTTTATTTTGGTGAAGGTGCTTTAAAAGATGCACTGACTCAGGAATGCCAACATTATGGGCCAAATGTTCTAATCGCTTATGGTGGTGGATCTGTTAAGAAAACAGGTATTTTTGATGAAGTTGTTAAATTATTACAAGATCAAAAGAAAACAATTTTTGAATTGAGTGGGATTATGTCTAATCCGACTTACGCTAAAGTTCAAGAAGGCGCAAAACTTGTAAGAGAAAAGAACATTGATTTAATCTTAGCTGTGGGTGGAGGTTCCGTTATTGATTGCTGTAAAGTCATTTCTGCCCAAGCCAAAACACAAGAAGATTTATGGACAATGGAATTTGATGAAAAGAAATTCCCAACGCAATTCATTCCTATGGGTGCTGTTGTGACAGCTTCAGGAACAGGATCTGAAATGAATAATGGTGCTGTTATTACGAATGAAGATGTCAAAATCAAAGGTGGTATGTTAGGTGCTTTATCTGACTTTTCTGTTTTAGATCCTGCTTATACTTTAACAGTTCCTATGTCACAGGTCATCTCTGGAGCTTTTGACACATTGTCACATGCGATGGAAACTTATTTTGGTCAGCCTTTAGAGAACAATGTTTCTGATGAAATCAATGAAGCCATTATGCGTAATACGATTAGAAATATGCGTGAAGTTCTTCAAAATCCACAAGACATCAAACCAAGAAGCGAATTGATGTGGGATAGTGCTATGGCTGAAAATGGTATTTTAAAACTTGGTAAAGTCACTGATTTCCAGGCCCATCAAATTGAACATCAATTAGGTGCCTATACAAACTGTAATCATGGTCAAGGCCTTGCAGTCATTCATCCTGTCTTATATCGACATATTTATCAAAGTGGCGTTGAAAAATTTGCCAGATATGCCAGAGTTGTTTGGGGTATTCATGATGAACAACTATCTCAGCAAGAAACTGCCCTCAAAGGAATTGAAGCTTTAGCTGCATTCATTCAGGAAATGGGTCTACCTACAACCCTGACACAAATGGGCATTACTGATCAAGAGATGTTAAGAAAAGTTGCTGATTCTTCAAATATTACAGCAGGTTGCTGCCAAAAACTCACACATGATGAAATTTATGATATCTTACTTGAATGTCTATAAAACAAAGGAATTTCTTCTCCTTTGTTTTTAGTATGCACTAGAGTTATACTAGAATAAAATATTGATATTGTACTTTTGAACAATAATTCTATACAATAAAATTGTCAAAGGAGGAATAATAATGAGAAAGAATTTTGGAACAAAACCTTGGTTTTATCCTTTACCAGTTTTAATCATTGGAACATATGACAGTAATAATCAAGCTGATGCTATGAATGCTGCCTGGGGTGGTTTATATGATGCCAATTTGATTGAACTATGTTTAAGTGCTGGTCATAAAACAACCAAAAATATCATGGAAAAGAAAGCTTTTACTGTCAGTTTTGCTGATGCTAAAAATGTTGTAGCTTGTGACTATGTTGGTATGGTTTCTGCTAACAATACACCTGACAAAATGAAAAAAGCTGGTTTGACAACAAGAAAAAGTGATTTTGTTGATGCACCTATCATTGAAGAATTACCAATGACTTTAGAATGTCGTTTTGTTAAAACAACAGAAGATGGAAATATTATTGGTGAAATCATCAATGTTAGTGCGGATGAAAGTATTTTAAATGAAAAAGGAATGATTGATATTCAAAAGTTACAACCTATTTCTTTTGATCCCGTCAACAATGATTATGTTGTGATTGGAGAGAAAGTTGGAAATGCTTTTGAAGATGGCAATCAATTAAAATGAAAGAAGGAATAAAAATGGGTCAATTAGATAAGAAAGTCGCTTTGATTACAGGCGGTGGTTCTGGTATTGGACAAGCCATTGCCGAACGTTTTGCGAAAGAAGGTGCTTATGTCGTCATTACTGGAAGACGTGAAGAACCATTAAAACAAACAGCTTCTACAGATTCAAAAATTTCTTATATTGCAGGAGATATCACAAACTCTCAGGATGTTGAAAAAATAATGAATTATATCCAAGATCATTTTGATGGACAATTAGATATCCTTGTCAATAATGCAGGATGGTGTCCTGTCCAATCTATTAAAGATATGACAATTGAAGATTATGATCAGGCTTTTGCTCTTGATGTGAGAGCGTTAGTCAACTTAACAATTCAAAGTTTACCATTATTATTAAAGACAAAAGGAAATATCATCAATTTGTCTTCAGTAGGAGCACAACATACAAATTATCAACTTTCCATGTATGTAGGGGCCAAAGCTGCCGTTGAAAACTTTACAAGAGCCTGGGCTTTAGATTTAGCCCGAGATGGTGTGAGAGTAAATGCAATTGCTCCCGGAGCAATTAGAACCAATATCTGGAATTCAACAAATCTTTCTGAAGAGGAAGAAAGAGCTCATGAAAAAAGAATTACAGATACAATTCCAGTGAAAAGATTTGGTCAGGCACAGGAAGTTGCCAATGTCGCTTTGTTTTTAGCAAGTGATGAAGCTAGCTATGTCACTGGATCTGTATATGCCGTTGATGGCGGACAAGGATCATTTTAAAAAAAATAGGAGGAATAAAAAATGGAATATGTAACATTAAATAATGGAGTCAAAATGCCTCGTGTTGGTTTTGGCGTTTATCAAATTGCTGATGCAAAAGAATGTGAACAGGCAGTCTTAGATGCCATTGAAGTTGGCTATCGTTTAATTGATACTGCACAATCTTATGGCAATGAAGAAGCAGTAGGAAATGCCATTCAAAAATGTGATGTCCCTAGAGAAGAATTATTTATTACAACAAAAGTATGGATTACAAATTATGGATATGATCAGACAAAAACTTCTGTAGAAGCATCATTAAAGAAAATGCAATTAGATTATTTAGATTTAGTTTTATTACATCAACCATTTAATGATTATTATGGTGCTTACCATGCACTTGTTGATTTGTATAAAGAAGGAAAGATTAAAGCAATCGGTGTTTCTAATTTCTATCCTGATCGTTTAGTTGATTTGGCACTTTTCAATGAAGTCAAACCTGCTGTTAATCAGGTGGAAGTCAATGTTTTCCATCAACAGATTGAAGCTCAAATATATAATGAAAAATATGGTGTACAAATGGAAGCATGGGCTCCATTTGCTGAAGGAAGAAACAATATGTTTTCTAATCCTGAACTTCAAGAAATTGGAGATAAATATAACAAAAGCATTGCTCAAGTTATCTTAAGATGGCTTGTTCAAAGAAACATTGTTCCATTAGCAAAATCAGTGAAAAAATCAAGAATGCAGGAAAATATTAATATCTTTGATTTTGAATTAAGTGATGAAGATATGCAAAAAATAAGTGCCATGGATAAAAAAGAAAGTTCTTTCTTCTCACATTATGATCCTGCAACTATTGAAATGATTGCTGGATTACGTAGATAGAGGTTATGTATGAAGGTCCTTTTAATCAATGGTAGCCCTAATCCAAGAGGATGCACTTATACGGCATTAAATGAAGTTGCAAAGACATTAGAACAGGAAGATATCGAAACTGAAATCATCCAAGTAGGTCAAAAAGATATACGTGGATGTATTGGTTGTCGTCATTGCAAAGAAAGTGGACAATGTATTTTTGATGATTTGGTCAACGAAGTTGCACCTAAGTTCAATGAATGTGATGGCATAGTCATTGGTTCCCCTGTTTACTATGCCAGTGCCAATGGAACCCTGATTTCTTTTCTAGATCGTTTATTCTATAGTACTTTGGCAGATAAAGCAATGAAAGTTGGGGCAGCCGTTGTCAGTGCCAGACGTGCTGGAACAACAGCAACTTTTGATGAAATCAATAAATACTTTACCATTTCTTCAATGCCTGTTGTTTCTAGTCAATATTGGAATATGGTCCATGGTTATATACCTGAAGATATCATGAAAGATGAAGAAGGTATGCAAATTATGCGTACTTTAGGTAAGAATATGGCTTTTCTTATCAAAAGTATTCATTTAGGAAAAGAAAAATATGGCCTTCCTGAAAAGGAACAACGTGTTTTTACTCCATTTATTCGATAAAACATATAAAATTGAATAGACAAATGTAAATAGATTGTTATGCGTTTGTCTTTTCTTTTATTCAAAAATAGAAAGTAGGAAATGAAATGTTAAAGATCAAAAGAACACTAGATATCATGATGACAATTTTATTACTCTTTTTAATGTGTTATCCTATTATGGATTCTCAAATTCATGAAATTTTAGGAGTGACGATGATGATATGCTTTATCATTCATCATGTTCTCAACAGGCAATGGTATCACTCACTATTGAAAGGTCATTATCCCCTTCTTCAAAAAATTATTCTCATCATCAATACACTTTTATTCATAGATTTGATTTTGGTTTTTATAAGTGGATTAACGATGTCAGATATCTTCCCTTTTTTCAATTTTATAAGAGCAAGTACAGCACGAAGATTACACATGAGTCTGACACATTGGAGTTTTATACTGATGGCTATTCATTTAGGATTACATCTTCAAAGCATGCTTATTCCTATCCAAAAAAGAATAAAAAAATCTCATTTTCCCCATATTCTGATGTATATTCCTTATGTATTGGCCATTTATGGTATCGTCATGTTTATCAATTATCAATGGGTTGATTACTTATTTATCCTCAATGAATTTCTCTTTTTCAATCCATCTATAACCTTACCTCGCATGATGTTAGACATCTTCTCTATTTTTCTATTTTTTACAATCCTGACATATATATTTATCAAATACTTAATGAAGAGGAAGTGATCAATAATGAATAGACCTTATATCATTTGTCATATGTTACAATCTATTGATGGAAAAATCACTGGTGCTTATTTCAGTGATGAAAAGACAATGAAACTTGCTGGCTTATATAAAGAAATGAGTGAACAATTCCAGGCTGATGGTATCATTTATGGAAGTGTAACAGCTCAAGATTTTTTTCATCATGGACATTTTGAAAATCAAGAGACTTTAGATACTCATACACAACCGCAAAATTTTATTGTTGAAAATAATATCAATCAATGGATTGTTGTTTTAGATCCTATGGGAAGCATTAGCTGGGATAAACAATCCTTACAGCATCCTAAAGCGCAAAATAAAAATATTGTTGTAATTGTTAACAATCATGTATCTGATACTTGTTTAAAACATCTCAAATCATTGAATATTTCTTATATTTTAGGTGGTCAGCATGAAATCAATTTCCCCTATGTCTTAGACATTTTATATTCACAATGTCATATTCAAAAACTCTTATTACAAGGTGGTGGCATCATCAATGCCTCTTTGGTTAGTGAAGACTTAGTTGATGAAATCAGCTTAATCATTACACCAAATCTTGATGTTTCCTATGATGAAATGACATGCTTTCAAAAAAGCAGTTACACAAAACAGCTTTACTTAAGTCAATATTCATTGATGGATGTCAAAGCTTTGCCATATTCTGGTGTCTGGCTACACTATCAAAAAAATTAAGGAGTCCAAAAAACAATGTCATTAAGTTAAGGACTGAATGACATTGGCAAATCTCTCTCCACATTCTCTCTCCACAGTCTCACACCACAGTCTATCTCCACAATTCTCTAAATAAAGCAGCTTAGACCACAGTTTTGCACCACATTTTTAGTGAGAGGCGAAGTTGCTTTATTTGTTACCTTATTGCAGCTTTATGAGGATTTTTTAGACAAAATAAAAAAAAGAAAAACCCCATAAAATAGGGCTTTTCTAAGGTTTTCCTCAAACAATTTACTAACGTTTTGAGAACTCCGAAGCCTTATAAAATAAAGGTTTTTAAGCCTTTTTGTCGCTTACTTGTTGCATTGCCAAAACATCTCAAAACAACATTAAACATATCTAGATGTTATGAACCATGTCAAATTAGGATTTATTTGTTTAACTAACTGGAACTTATTCCTCTTTAGAGTCGTCGATTACTTTTCCAATTCGGTCACCAATCATAAAACCTAAAAATCCTATAATTGAACACCAAACGCTTCCAGTAAAGTAAATAGCTACTCCGGTTCCTATTGCACCTACAAGGCTCCCTATCACAGAACAGATTCCTTCTGCTTTTTTCATATACAATCTCCTCTACAAATTCCAATTTATTGGACATAATCATTTACTATTCTCTTATTTTCAAATGATAACAGGACACTAAATATTATTTCTATCAGTATCATCATTATTGCAAGAGTATAATTAGCAAAATTTAAACCAACTATCAAAGATAATATTGGAATAATTATTGACAATACCATATATGTTTTTGAATTATATAACCAACTGTATGGCAATAAATGTGCTCCGAATATCATAGCAATAACCATTAGCATTTTATCCGGCAATGTAGGATAAATCCACATTGCTATTAAAAGGTATATCATTTGATTTGCAGAAAATAGTATTCCTAAGTAGTTTAATGGATTACTTTTATCTTGAAATTGTATTTTTAATATTTTAGAAATTAAAAAAGCTATAGGTAATAATGGTGCAGTGCAACAAAATGTCAATAGATTTTTTGTTAATATAGGTAAATCTGTTAATTGTACGATTAAAACCATAATCCATATTACTACTGATGCAATGATAAAATGAATACCTTTCTTTTACTTTTGGGCACAATCTTTTTTCAAATCTTTCAAGTTCATTTTTTAGCTCTCCTCAATAAATTCTAATTTGTATTACTTTGAACTTTTCTTTTTTATTTTAGCAATGAACAAGACAAATGATAAAATTAACCAAGCAACAAATCCTACTTTAAATCCTACAAGCCAAGTATTTTCATAACTTAATTTAAATAGTATATCTAAAATTTTCATTGTTGTTGTTGCACATAATAACATCACAACTAAAAATAAGATTTCTAAAATTATAAACTTTATTTTTTTCATAATAGCATACACCTCTACAAATTCCAATTTATCTAAGTAAATTATCTCATGTGAAGTATTTTATTACAAGATAATTTAACTTTTACTCTACAAATTAGGATTTGTATTTATTCATTTACGAAAAAAAATCATCACTTCTTGTTTGGTTTTCTTTTTATTCCCAGCAGTTTAACAAAATCATCAAATAAGGCTGTATCTGTTGGCTCAAACATTAACCATTTTCCGTCGTGATAGGTTTTAGTTTCATCATAAATTTTCTGCACTTCTTTTGAATAACTATTTCTATCTGTATCAAATTTTAATTGTTCATCTTTCCCCAAGATAATCATAAATCCTACACAGTTTTCCCTTGCGTACAATGCACAAAGCGTTTTTCCGCCACGACGATATTTATACTCATAAGCCCACGCTTTACCACCTTTGTTCCATAAACATTCCATGTCATACTTTTCATCAATTAAAGCACAAAGTTTATTCCATATATCATATAATGATTGTCCGATTAAAGCAGTCATTTCTTCTGCATTAGGTATTTTATCCAGCATATTCGTTTCTCCTTTATAACTTTCAATTTATTAATTTCTATATTCATATTATATCAATATAAAATTAGTCATTCAATGAAATCCATAGCTTGTCTTTCTCCCTGAATGCCTTTCACTTTTACATATGTATTCATTTATTTTTCATATTTACTTTTTTGCAAAGTGCACCTGTATTTGGCTCAAATAAAACAATAATCAAATCTGTTGGCAATCTATATATTTTTAAGTTTTCTAACATATCAAAAGCATTAATATCATGATAATCATTAATATCAAATAATACCTCTACTCTTCTAAATGACTCTTCATTTTGAGCAACGATAGTCATAATAGTAGCCAATATATCATATGCACCCTCAACCGTTAAATCATCAGCATCTGATCCTACAAATTCACTGAATTCAATAATGATTGATGTGTTCTTTGGCTCTCTTCTCTTAGAAATCTTTCCAGAGAATAAAATTGATTCTGTTCTATATTGCAATTCAATTGGTATCTCGTCTAAATTCCATCCATTAATATATTTATATGATAAGTAGCGACATGACAAATATCCTTGCTCATCTTCTTCATAATCATCTTCCCCAAAAATAATTGCTGAAGCAATAGCAACTGGAAACTTATCTAGATAGTCTGATAATTTGTCTAGCACTGCTTTACTAGGAAATTTTGTTGATCCATTCTCAATCATCTTGATAGCTTGAGAACTAATTCCTAATATATCAGCCATCTCAGATTGTGTTAATAATTTTTCTTTGCGCAACTTTTTCATATATTCTGCAAAGTACATATTTTTCACCTCTTCGTATATATGTCCTTTCATATTTACTATTATAAACGAAATTGATAACTTAATAAACATAAAAGTAAATTATTTTTATATCTAAGGGTTGCATTTAGTTTCTGTGAGTAGTATATTATAGCTAGATAATTAATAGCTATTATAAATTAGCGTTTAATTATCCTATGGAGGTGATTTCTGTTAACACAAAATAAAAGGCTCATTAGATAGAGTTTGGCGACACATCTAATGAACCACTATGTAACGTGAAAGAACAGTTTATATAATGTCCTTTCTTGTACATTATAACAAACTTTCTTTCACATTGTAATACTCTTGAAGGAGGAATGTGAATATGAAAGAAGAAAATAGAGTATTTATTGAAACTCCTGCATTCACAGGAAGAAATGTACCCATTATGGAGCTATCCAAAGCAATTGGAAAAGATGCACAATTTATCCGTATTGGATTACAAAAAGGTATTTTAACATTCGGTTATGCTTTAAAGAAAGATAATTCAAGCGAATTTAATTACTATTGTCCTGATAAAAAAGTATGGGAAGAAACCGGCTATTTTAAAGGCGGTATTTAAAAATGGCTGAATTAGAAATTGTTCGCTTATCTGAAATTCAGAGCAAAGAAGTAAAATGGCTATGGTATCCCTATATACCTTCCGGAAAGTTGACAATTATTCAAGGTGATCCAGGATGTGGAAAAACGATGCTAATTCTTTATCTAGCTAGTTTGTTATCTAGTGGCTCTCCACTTCCATCAGAGGATTCTAGTGTAAAGCGTGAACCCTGTACAGTTATCTATCAGACATCGGAAGATGGTTATGATGACACAATTAAGCCAAGATTGGAAAGATTTACAAAAGCCGATTTAAATCGCATTGTTTTCATTAAAGAAGATAAATGTTCACTAACAATGTTAGATGAGAGAATCGAACAAGCCATCATTCAAGAAAATGCAAAACTATTTGTTCTTGATCCAATTCAAGCCTATATAGGACATAATATTGACATGAATCGTGCAAATGAAATTCGCCCTCTTTTAAAAAAATTAGGAGATATTGCTCAAAAACATAATGTTGCGATTGTACTTATTGGACATATGAATAAGGCAAAAGGTGGAAAATCTTCTTATCGTGGTTTAGGTAGTATCGATATTCCAGCGGCAGCTCGTAGTGTTTTAATTTGTGGTGAATTAAAAAATGAAGAAGGTGTACGAGCAGTGGTGCAAGATAAATCAAGTTTAGCACAACGAGGAAAACCGTTTGCATTTAAACTTGACGATGATGGATTTCATTGGTTAGGTGAATATGATATTAGTCCTGAAGAATTATTAGATGGGTTCAAACGAAAAACTGATAAAGATCGTGCAAAAGATTTCATTAACGAAACCTTATCGGAAGGTGCCGTAGAGGCAAATATTATATATAAAAAAGCAACAGAACAAGACCTTTCCAAACGTACACTAGACCAAGCAAAAGCAGAGTTAAATGTCAAATCATTTAAAGAAGGTAAAGTATGGTATTGGAAACTAATTTAACATTGCAAGGTTGCAGGCTCTCTAGGAACTTGCAATCTTGCAACCTTCCTTTTAAAAAAAGCCTTTGTTACTTTGCCGAAAGTAACGCAAATGCACTTTTGTCAGAAACAAAAGATGCTTGCGCTCTGCGAGGCTTTTAATGCAATCTAAAACAATAAGCATAACGCTTGGAAAAGGAAGTATAAGTCATAATGCACGAACTTTTATAGCTGATAATGTTGACCCTAATAGAACTCCACTGAATGTTGAATTTGCAAATCAAGATATCAAACAGGCTTATCATTACTTGTTTGATGATGCACTTGAGAAGTACAATGCTAAGCAAAAAAGAAGTGATCGAGTCATAAAAGACTATTACGAAAAAATTCGTACCGGGAAACAAGAAAAGCTATTCCACGAAATCATAGTACAAGTTGGTAATAAAGATACAATGAATGCAACATCAGAAAACGGCAAACTAGCAAAAGAAATACTATCACAATATATAGATGATTTTTTAAAGAGAAACAAGAACCTATATGTATTCTCTGCCCATCTTCATATGGATGAAGAAACACCTCATCTCCATATTGACTTTATACCTTATACGACCGGTAGCAAACGAGGATTAGAAACTCGTGTATCGCTTAAAAAGGCTATGGAAGAACTTGGCTTTATTGGTAAAGGTAAGCAAGAAACAGAATATAATTTGTGGGTAAATGCAGAAAAAGAGCATCTAGCTCAGATTATGCAAGCACATGAAATTGAATGGCAAAAACTAGATACTCATAATCAACACCTAAGTGTTTATGATTTCAAAAAACAAGAACGTATAAAAGAAGTAAAAGAATTAACTAAGCAAGTTGATACTCTTGTTGATAAAATCAACGATTACCAGGAAGACATTCATGATGTTGATCAGCTAACAAGTGAAATCACTGATGACTTATGGAATATTCCTGAACCAAGGCGATTTATGAGTGCTAACAGTTATAAAAAAGATATTATTGAACCTTTTATTAAAAAATTAAAAACAGTCATCAAACGCATAATAAATGATTATTTAAGACTAAGGCATGAAGTTAAAGAACTTCGTACAAAAATATTGCCACTTAGAATAAAAATCAATGAACAAGATGAACTGATTGATCGCTTATTAGACGAAAATCGAACCAACTCGACTAAATTAAAAAAAATACAAAGAGTTCTTGGACAAAAAACTTATGAAGAAATATTAAACAAGCCGAAGGAGAAACGTAAAAATGTTAGAGAAAAAGATTATAGATAATGGAATTACTTATCAATTGATTGGAGAAGTTTATTATCCTGTCCTTATTGATGCAGAACTACCCATCGGAATATATGCAAAAAAACGTATAGAATATTTAGCTGAAAACAATTTAGTTTCCTTTGATAAACACTATACAAAATATCAATTTCATTATGAGATGTTTTGTTTAAATTGTTATTGTGAGCAATTGTTCCAAAGAAAGTTCTTTGAATACTTAGAACAACATCCTGATGCAAATAGAAAGCAAATAATAAAGAAGAAAAAAGAAATTAAAGATGGAATTATTGAGATTTATATTTTACAACCACAGGAGGTAATTTATAATGGCAAAGAACTTGAAATCACCAAATAGATATGGCGGAGTAACGAAACTAAGTAATGCCTCTCGAAGAAGAAGACCTTATGCAGTACGTATTACTACAGGATATGTGATTAATGAGAAAACAGGAAAAGCCACTCAGAAATATGCAATCATTGGTTATGCCAAGACAAGAAATGAAGGACTTCAAATGCTCGCTAAATATCATGAACATCCTTTTAATATAGAAACCGGTGATATGACATTCAGAGAAGTATATGAGAATTGGTCTGAAGATAAATATGAAAATGCTTCTCAATCCACAATAAATGGATATAGAGCAGCATATAATGTTTGTTCTAAAATTTATGAAAGAAAGTTCAGAGAATTAAAAACATTTGATTTACAAGATATTATTGATAATTGTGATAAAAATTATCCAACATTACGAAAGATTAAAATCCTGTTTAATCAATTATATGCCTATGCAATGAAACTAGATTTATGTGGAAAAGATTATTCTAAATATGTAGATATTGCAAAATTCAGCGATAAAAATCCAGATAAATATGATAGAAAGCCGTATACCAAAGAACAAATAGATATTTTATGGGATTTAAGAGAAGATAAATATTACCAAATCATTCTTATTCTAATCTACACAGGTTTGCGTATTGATGAATTATTATCATTAGAAAAAGAAAATGTTCATCTAAATGACCGATACCTTGATATCATCAAATCTAAAACAGAAAATGGAATTAGAAAAGTGCCAATCAGTGATTATATTTATCCTTTTATCAAAAACTGGTATGATTCATCGGAGTGTAAGTATCTTTTACATACCGAAGAACAGAAACCATTTAAATATCGAAATTATTATGATAGCTATTTTCTTCCACTGATGGAGAGATTGGGCTTTGATCAAACACCACATTGTTGTAGACACACGTTTATTTCATTACTTGCCGAAGCCAAAGTTTCACCAACATATACTAAAATGATTGCAGGACATAAAGGTGCCATGACAATGACCGAAAAAGTATATACACATATTGATATGCAATATTTAATTGATGCAGTAAACAGCGTGTATTATCCTAAAAATATAAAAAATGAAAAAGCAATTAAAATGTGATACAACTGCTCAATATAAAGCATATCTATGGATTAAAAGGAACTTTGAACTATCAGCAATAACTGTATCATTGTATGATCAGGAAAGTTTGATGATTACTGACTATAAAAAAGAATACGCAATCATTAATTACAAAAATAATAAAATAACCATCACATATCAGGATGGTACTAAACAAACTGAAAAGTATAAATCACATGAACCATGTCTTTGATGTGGTTCTTTTCATTATTTTTTTTTACTACAAGATAAACAAAAGAATAAGTTTGAATTTATTGTGTCGCATATTTGAGAACTGTGGTGAGAATTTTGTATCTTACTTGTCGCTTACGTGTCGCTTACCGTTTTTAATTTATAAATATACAAAAAAACTCAAATCGAGTTTTAGCCGATAAATAAAGGCTTTTGTTGATTTGAGTTTCTTTGAATTGTTTTGAATATTCCCAAAAATTAACGTTTTGAGAACTGTGGTGCTCTACGAGCTGCTTTAAGTCCGTATTTTTTACGTTCTTTAACTCTTGCATCACGAGTCAAGAATCCAGCTGCTTTTAATACTGGTCTGTAATCTTCTCCAGCTTCTAATAAAGCTCTTGAAATTCCATGACGGATAGCTCCAGCTTGTCCACTGTAACCTCCACCATTAACATTAACAATCACATCAAACTTACCAGTTGTACCAGTTAATTCAAGTGGTTGGTTGACGATCATTAATAATACATCTGATGGTAAATAATCTTTTGCTTCTCTACCATTGATGACGATTTTTCCTGCACCTGGTGTTAAAATAACACGTGCTACTGAAGACTTTCTACGTCCAGTTCCTCTGTATTGTACATTAGCCATTTATTCTCGTCCTCCTTATCCCTTAATTTTTAATTCAACTGGTTGTTGTGCAGCATGTGGATGTTCACTACCAGCGTATACAAATAATTTCATCCCTTGTTTTCTTCCAAGTGTGTTATGAGGTAACATACCTTTAACAGCTGCTTCTACAAATCCTGTTGGATTTGTTTCTTTAAATTGGCGAGCAGTTTTAACTTTTAAACCACCTAACCAACCAGAATGATGATAGTATTTAACTGTATCTAATTTTTTTCCAGTCATTACTACTTTGTCTGCATTAACGATAATAACATAATCACCAGTATCTACATGTGGTGTAAATGTTGGTTTATGTTTTCCTCTTAATACAGATGCTACTTCTGATGCTAAACGTCCTAAAGTTAATCCTTCAGCATCAACAACGTACCATTTACGTTCAATTGTGGCTTCTTTAGCCATTGTTGTTTGTCTCATTTTTAATCCTCCTGTAGTTTCCGGGGCTACAAACGTTAAAATAAGGCACCTATTATTATAGCAACATTCCGCTTTTTGTCAATATGATTTTTGTTGTATTCATCGGCTTTTTGTTGTATTCTTTTATTTCATCCAAAATTATTTCTCTTATGACAATCAAGGTAAAAGTTCAGAAAGTGAAAGTATATAATATTCATTATCATCTGTTATAATCACATTCTCATCATCAATAACAATAAAATCTATAATCTTATCAAGCCCCATATAATCTATATCTGTATACTTTTTCTTTTGAAAATCAATTACAATTATTTTTTCCAAATTGCAATTTTCAAAAAATACATAACGATTATTAGAAATGTGATAATCATAAGAAGACAAATCAAAAGGTAAATTCATTTCTTCATGAGTATACATATCTTTTAAAATTGTTTCCTTACCTTCAAATTCAACAAAGAAAGTGGAAGCATATGGATACATACCCTGTTCCTCTAAAATCTTCACATCATTTGTTTTTAAATCAATAACACATGATTCATCTTGATCTGTATAACCAACTATAAAATGATCATTAAAAAAGGCATATTCCTCACTGTGAAGATAAGGAGATAATTGATTGATTCTTTTTTCTTTATGAGTCTTTGTATCATAAACAGTCCAATACTTATCATTTTTGTTAATTGTAATATATTGCTTATTAGGAGAAATTTTAAAGTTAACAGATTCATGATCGTTTGTTAAGGGAATAATCTCTTTTGTTTTTAAATCAAGTGAACATAAATTATTATCTTCTGAACCAAAATAAAGAATATCATCATTTAAGAGATTCAATGTATAAACAATATAACCTTCTTCATTAAAAGTGTAGATATGATCTTTATAACGCACATAATCAAATGAATATTTTTGCCCTTGATATTCTCCTTGAAAGCTTTCTATTTGTCCTTCCACATATTGTCCATCTTGAAAAACAAGAATTTGATCTATTATTTCTTCATCACCATGCACAATACATAGAAAAATATCTTCAAATCGCATATACTGCTGAACATTTTCATTTTGTGGCAATACTTCTATTTCATCTGATTGAAACTGTTCCTGTACCCATTGACGAAATTGACTATTAAATGCATAGACAATTCCAATAGAAGATAATGACAATATCAAAACAAGAAAACAAATAGTTGTTTGATATATGATTTTTTTCTTTCGATATTTATATTTTTGTTGATTGATATTAAATGTTTTCCAGTCTTCTGGTGTTTTCACTAAGTCAAATTCTTTAAACTTATTCATAAAACTCACCAACCTTTTTTCTAAGTTCTTCCCTTCCTCTTTTCAAATGAGATTTCACTGTATTTTCTTTCATCTTCATAATTGATGCAATTTCTGCACATTTATATCCCTCATAATAATATAAATACATAACATTCCTTTGCTTTTTAGGAAGTTTTAAAACCTCAGATAATAATGTCAACTGCTCTTGATGTTCAGCAATAATAACATCATCTATATTTATTTGTGGTTTATAGAATAACCTTTGATAATTATGACATTCGTTTATACTTACGCGTATAAGCCATCGTTTCAAATGCTGTTTATCTTGAAAATCATCTTTCTTTAAGAACAGTTTCATCAAGACATTTTGAAAACAATCTTTCGCATCATCTACATTCCGTAAATTAAGTATACAGATTCTTGTGATTAAATCTGCATAATCTTCCACAATATCTTCATAAGAATTCCCTAAAATCATTTCAGGCATGCTTTTCACCTTCCCTCATTATATAAACGTTTTTGACAAATATCTGGTTGCAAAAAAAAGAAAGAAAAATAATCATTTTCTTTCTTATCTAATATCATATTCTCCTTGAAACTTCTCAAACTGTCCTTGTAAAAAATCAAAATGATCAATGACTTTTAAATTATGTTCCTTACAAAACTCCATCATTTGTCGATACATGCCTTCATTAAAATCAGAAGGATCATGTGCATCAAATCCTAAAATCACATCATTTCCTACTTCTCCAGCAATTTTCCAAAAATGTGTATTTGGATAAGCATAAATCTTTTCACCATTAACATTTCTTAATCCTCTTCGCATTCCACCAGCATTGACTTCTAGTGGAATATTTAAGGCCTTGGCTTTTTCACAAATTCTTTGTGTCACAGTTCTTGCATCTAAATCAAATTCCTTATAACCAATTAAAAATAAATCTGGATGAGCCAAATAACTAAATAAACCAGTCTCCAACGCCTTTTCTACATCATTACAATAATGATAAATATCTTTTTTCTTCATATTCTCTTTTCCATAATATTCATTATGAATACAATGCTTATGAAAATGATGACCTAAAATCAAATAATCCACTTTATGTTCATATAATAAACTTTGATAATAATCAAAATATTCCTCTAATCCCTCAGCTTCAAAACCTTTATAAATTTTGATTTGATCCTGATATTTCTTTTGACAATCTTCAACTGCTTCCAGATAGCTATCTAAATCCTTATAGGGCATTCTCATTCCTGGTCCATTTTTCACAAAGGCATAACCTAAAGATAATAAACTCCTGATACTTCTAACAGCTGGAAGAGATTTTAAAAGATGCTGACGATAATGAGGTAAAGGTATATGTTCTGAAATACCTAATTCTTCTATTCCCATATGAATAGCTGCCTGAACCATATCTTCTTCTGTTCCATTAGCGTGACCACAACGATAAGTATGTGTATGAAAATTAGTCTTCTCCATAATACACCTCCTGCAAATATAAGCCTTGTGGTTTAGCCTTAAAAAGGCATTTCTTTTCACCACAGCTTTCTAACATTTCTAAAAGTTTTTCCTTTTCAATTCTATGGGCACCAACTTGGATAATTCCTCCTACAAGATGTCTCACCATATAACGTCTAAAACCATTTCCAACTAAGCGAAAAGTTATAATACCATCTTGTTCTTCAATATCAAAAGTATAAAGTGAACGAATTGTATTTCCATATTGATCATAACTGCAAAATGACGCAAAATTATGTTCTCCAATAAAAATTTTTGCTGCATCTCTCATCAACTCTATATCTAAAGAACGTCCATATTGATAAATATAATTTGTCTGAAATGGATTATATTCTTTCGTACTTAACACATATCGATATTCTTTTTTGACAGCACTATAGCGTGAATGAAAATTCTCATCAACATATTGAGCGTCCAAAATATAAATATCATTGGGTAAAAAATGATTAATAGCTCTTTTCCATTGCGCTTCAGGTAATTGTTTTTCTGTATCAAAGTGAAAAACCTGATGAACAGCATGAACTTTGGCATCAGTTCTTCCTGATGCGTGAATCACTGTTTCTACTTCATTTATTTTTTTGATGGCTTTTTGAATTTCTCCTTGTATCGTACGCTCACGATTTTGAACTTGAAAGCCATGAAAACGACTTCCGTCGTAACTCACTATACATTTTACTCTCATAAAACAATACTCATTATAACCATTGCACTACATATTGCAATAACACATAAAAATGCAATCGTATCAGACACTGTCCAGACAAGCTGTTTATATCTTGTACGTTTGGCTTCTGGATTATAATTACGACTTTCCATAGCATTAGCTAAATCTTCTGCTCTTTGAAAAGCAGAAATAAACAAAGGAATGATTAAAGACACAATAGATAATATTTTTTCTTTTAAACTTCCTTCAGAAAATTCCACACCACGACTGGCTTGCGCTTTCATGATTCTTTGTGTTTCTTCTAATAATGTTGGTATAAAACGTAAAGCAATAGAAATCATCATGGCTACTTCATGCGTTGGAAAACCAATTTTTTTAAAAGGAGATAATAAATGTTCTATTCCCAATGTTAAATCTAATGGTTTTGTTGTTGCTGTCAAAATTGTTGTCATTATAATGATGAGAATCAATCTGATAAATATGTATACTGTTTGTAAAACGGCCTGATCATAGATTTTAATAAATCCTAAAGAAAACAATAAATGTCCCTGTTGAATAAACAGTAAATTAAAAATCATCAAAAAAGCCATCATAAATAGCATTGGCTTTACCGCTTTTAATACCTGTGAAACCTTAATATGTGATAACAAAGTCATGATAATGACAAAGATTCCTAAAACAGCATAACCAATAAAACCTGCATCAAAGAAAACTGCAATCAGTAATAATAAAAGTGATCCGATTTTTAGTCTTGGATCTAAACGATGAATAAAGCTATCAATAGGCAAATACTTTCCAAACATCATATTATTCATGTAATTGCCCTCCTATTTCCTGAATTAAAACATCCATATCTTTAATAGAAAGATCAATATGAAATCCATTTTTATTGAGTTCTAAAATAAAAGATGTAATGATAGGTAAATCAATACTTAAAGATGTTAAATATTCCGTTTCCTTAAATAACTCTTCCACAGGTACATGTCTTTCTACTTGACCATGATTCATAACAACAACATCATCACAATACTCTAAAACTTGATTCATATCATGAGAAACCAAAATAACAGTTTTTCCTTCTTCATTAACTTTTTTAAATAATTGAAGCATTTCTTTAGCCCCTTGAGGGTCTAAACCAGCAGTTGGTTCATCTAAAATTAACACTTCTGGATTCATTGCTAAAATACCAGCTATCGCAATACGACGTTTCTGTCCCCCAGACAAATCAAATGGAGAACGTTCTAGATATGATTCATCTAATCCTACTAATTGAATAACATCTTTTGCAATCTTAATAGCCTCTTCTTCACTGACACCAAAATTTTTAGGCCCAAAAATAATATCTTTTAGAATTGTTTCTTCAAATAACTGATATTCTGGAAATTGAAAAACAAGTCCAGCTTTCTTTCTTAAGGGTTTTAATGAAGAGGGCTTATTTGTAGCTGTAATTAAAATATCTTCAATTTTCACTTCGCCAGATGTAGGAAGTAGTAATGCATTAATATGTTGAATGAGGGTTGATTTCCCACTCCCTGTATGCCCAATCAAAGCTGTCATGCTTCCTTTTTTAATATCAAGGTTAACACCTTTTAAAGCATGATATGCAAAAGGCGTATCTGGAGCATAGATATGTTCTACTTCTTTAAACGTAATTGACATAATTCTTTCACCAACTTCTCTCTATCAATTTGATCAGCAATAGATACGCCCATTTGTTGCAATCCTTGTGTTACTTTTAAAGCAAAGGGAATATCTAGAGCTAAACTTTCAATTTCTTCTTTTTTCATTAAAACATCTTCTGGCTTTCCTTCATCTACAATATGTCCATCACTTAATAAAATCACATAATCAGACAAAGCCGCTTCTTCTATATCGTGTGTTATTGATACGATTGTCATATTCTTATCTTTATTTAATTGATGAACCAAAGCATTAATTTCCTTCTTTCCTTTAGGATCTAACATACTCGTGGCTTCATCTAAAATAATAATTGATGGACTCATTGCTAAAATACCAGCAATCGCAACTCTTTGTTTTTGTCCACCAGATAGTTTTGTAGGTTCATGATCTAAAAACTCATACATATTGACCTTTTTAGCATATTCTTCAATAATACCATCCATTAAAGATGGATCAACACAATTATTTTCTAATCCAAAGGCTATATCATCTCTGACTGTGGCTCCAATAAACTGATTATCAGGATTTTGAAAAACAATACCAATTTGACTACGTACCTGACTTAAAGTCTCCTCAGTTAAAGGAATACCACCAATAATGATATCCCCTGATTTCTTTTCTAATAATCCCATTAATAATTTAGCAATTGTACTTTTACCACTTCCATTATGACCAAGAATGGTTGTATAAGTACCTTTTTGTATACTAAATGAAATATTATCTATTGTTAAAGTCTCTTCATCATATCCAAAAGATAAATGTTGAACATCAATAATTTTTTCCATATCTATCCTCCAAGTAGTTCAATTTTATTATGATTTATAGAAGATGTCAACCACATTTCAAGTCACCTGTCATTACATAAATTCTTCATGCTGTGTTTCATCCAGCTCTTTTGCAATTTTTATACAGCTATCAAGATTCTCCTGATAATGTAATGAAAAAATGCAGCTATACAAAATATCTAATAAATACTTTAATGATAAACTACTTGAAAAATCAGCAATCTTTGTATAAATCAGCTCTCTAGAAGATAACCTCAAAGTAACATCAGCCATTAATGATAAATCATTATCTTCAATATTTGTTATAGCAATAATAGGTGTTTTCTTTTCCTTCAACTTTTCTAGTAAATGCTTCATTTGTGATGCATGACCAGAATAAGATATGACAATAGCAGTATGGTGATCATCACTCATCAGATATGTTGAATCCAGTTCATCACTTAAAGAACATAGATGAACATGACGATGCAATATGAACATACGACTTTGAAATGAACGTGCAATATGAATATGAGGAGTACGACCGTATATATCAATCTGTTCACAATCACGCAATAAACGTATAGCTTTTTGTAAATCATCATGCTGAATAAGTGAATATGTATCTTGAACAGTTTCTCTTTCTAATATACATAAATTATAAGCAATATTCATCATATCATCATTTACAACAAAAGGAATATTCGCATCAACTTCTTGATTCAGATACAAATAATCTAACTCTTTTAAATATGCATCTTTAAATTCATTCCATCCATCAAAACCCAATTTTTTAGCTATACGTATAAACAAAGGTGATGATGTATATGTTTCCTCAGCTATTTGCGAGATGGTCATATTTTTTATATCTTTTCCCTTTTTCAAAATATAATCAATAATAATAGCTTCACTTGGAGAAAAATGGGTTTTCTCTATTTTATGTATAATCATCTCCATCACCTCTTGTATGACATTATAATGCAATTCGTTATAAGTTGCAAAATAAAAACACATCAAT
>NZ_JBVAYN010000015.1:0-66008 GCF_055420065.1 Massilimicrobiota sp. mt181 | reverse complement strand
ATCTGCCCCGGGGTAGTTTATTGAAGGTCAGTGAAGGCATCGTCACATATAGCAATTTTATAACTCATAGCACTTCTCCTTTTTTCAATAATTATTATATTACCTTGTTTTACATCATACAACATGGAGATTTGAAAATGAATTTTAATATCTTAAAAAATAAGAAGTTTAATTTTGAAAGTCAAATCAACTTTCAAAATTAAACTTATAGTTTTTGTTCCATCATGATTTTTAATGGTGTCATACCACAGCTTTCATAAAATTTCATTGCTGATTCATTCAAGCACCAGACATTAAGAGTAATATGATAGTAATCATTCTTTTTGGCATAATCTACTACATATTGATAAAGCTGTTTTCCAATGTGTTGTCCACGGCATTTTTCATCTACACATAAATCATCAATATAAAGTGTTTTTTTATTTTCAAAATTATGTTGTGTAATACAAAAAGCATATCCTAGAATTTGATGTTCATCATTTTCAAAGACAAAAATAGGTCTTGTATCATCTTCAATGACTTTGATTAATTGTTCATCAGTATATTTTTTACTACCATGTTGAAATAAGTCAGGACGTCCATCAGCATGAACATTATTGACTTGAAATAATAAATGATTAAGACTTGGTAAATCTTTAATTGTTGCTGTTCTAATCATAGACATTCTCCTTCCTTCTGTATTATTTATATGATAATATGTTTTTTATAAGAATTCAAGGAGGAGTCTATGAAGCATATAGGGACAAAGGCTATCAAAACAAGTCGTTTAAAACTAAGAGCATTTGAAAAAAGTGATGCCAAAGCAATGTATGAACGCTGGGCTAGTGATGAAGAGGTAACACATTTTTTGACTTGGAAACCACATCAGAATATTCAAGTTACGCAAAATATTTTAACTGATTGGATCGATCAATATCAAAATCTCAATTATTATAATTGGGCTATTGTTATGGAAAATCAGGATGATTTACCTATTGGAAATATTTCAGTTGTGGAGACTCATGAAAAAGTGCATCTAGCTGTGATAGGATATTGTCTTTCCCGTCAATATTGGCATCAGGGGATTATGAGTGAAGCACTTCATGCTATTATTGATTTTCTTTTTAATGAAGTTGGATATGAATGCATTCAATCTAGACATGATCCACGTAACAAACATTCTGGACAGGTTATGTTAAAATGTGGCATGAAATATGAAGGTACTTTAAGACATAGTGATTGGAATAATCAGGGAATTGTTGATGCCTGTTATTATTCTATTTTAAAAGATGAATATAAAAAGAAAGTTTAGGCTTTCTTTTTATGAACGTTTTAAATGTGAAGTAAACTTCATATTTGTATTGCAAAATTATAGATATGAATATATAATATATGTGAAGTAAACTTCATATTGGAGGTGTTTATGAAAACAAGAGTCAAAGAATTTAGACTTCAGAAGGGAATGACACAGCAGCAGTTAGCAAATCTGGTTCATGTTTCCAATAGAACCATTATTTCCATCGAAAAAGGACAATATAACCCATCACTTATGCTGGCATATCGTCTTTCTCAAGTCTTTCATGTATCTATTGAAGAATTATGTTGTTTAGAAGATAATTTAAAGGAGGAAGAATCTCATGATTAAAAATAAAAGAAATTTTTTCATGGCTATCATCATGACGTTATTATCTTTTGTTGCCTTCATTATTTATATGAAGAGTAATGAACAACGCTATTTCATAACCATGCTAATAGGTATATTTTATGCAATGATACAATATCACCAGGCCTTTTCTACAAATATCTTTGAAGAATTGAAAATCTATAATGATGAAAGAGATGATTTCATTATTATGAAAACAAGTCATCTTCTCGTAAGAATAATGAATTATGTTTTATTTATAATGATTTGTATATTTTTGATGAGTTATGTGTTATTGGGTGTTGATACATTGTTGGTTATATCTTTAACATTGGTTGGAGTATTGGTCTTTGTATTTTTAGGCACACTTTTTATCAATATTTATTTAGAAAAAAGAAATTAAAAACACAGAAATACTACTTCTGTGTATAAATATGATGATTTTCATATAAATGAATATGTGCAGGTAAAGAATGATCAAGGACTCTTTTGACATTGACACCATCAGAGTTTTCATAAAATTGTTTGGCTAAATGATGAGGAGTACCACCCATCATCTTACGTTGAATGAGACGTTTTTCCAATTCTGAAACAGGAGCTTCAATAAAAAGAGAATCATCGAATAAAAGATGGATATCTCTCCATTTATCCTCGTCTAATAATAAATAATTTCCTTCCAGTAAAATAATGTTTTGACAAATATGGACTTGGTCTTCTACGGGATTATGGAGCACTCTGTCATATATAGGGAAATCAATATTTGATGTTTGCATAGCTTTGATTTTTTCAATCAGTGTATTAATATCAAAAGTTTCAGGACATCCTTTAACATCTTTCATACAAATTGTTTGATGATCTCTAGTTATATAATGAGTATCTAAATAATCCTGATAATAGTGAAAACCATCCATCCCTAGGGCTTGTAAAGGTGTGACATTGGGAGTATATTGTGATAAATGTTCAAGAAATAATGATAATGTCGTTTTGCCTGTTCCTGGTGGAGCTGCTAAAAGAATCAATAATCTTTGGTTCTTTTCTTTTTGCATTTGTGTCCATTTTTTTAATAAAGGGATGAATAAATTTTGGATATTCTGTTCATTAAATTGTGCTTGAATCAGATGTCCATTGACATGAAGTTCATAAGTTTTCATAAGTCCTCCTAAGAAATAATAATTTTTCTTCTCTTTTTATGACATGTTTTTTCATAAAGTAAAGATTGTATATTCATTTTAATCAGTTCATTACGACGAAAAGATAATGCTTTGATTGTTTGTTTTTGAATATCAAAACAATAAAGTTTTGTGACACAATTGATAAATAGATAATGATAAAAATCACTAGGTATCTGTTTTTGAATAAGAAATGTTTTTAAACTCTCTTCTGATAAATTATGGCAATGAGAAAAAATATATAGTCCATTATTTAAATATCTTTCATAGTTTTTGCATTTGATGAGTTTACGTTCAATCGCATCGTCTATTTTTTCAAAAACAAAAGAAAGATTTTGATCATCATGGTCAAAAGGTGTCATATCTAAAGTTTTATATAAAGGTTTTTTCATATCAGCAACAGCTTCTTCTGGTGTAAGAGCTTGGGTGACTTCTATGCCATGCTGACAAACAGGAATACGTAAATCTGGTCGATCAGATAAAATAATCTCATCTTCACTAATTTTAAAAAATGAAGTTAATGATAAAGCCGCATATTTTTCAAAGTAGTTTTTACTGTAAGTTTCAGCCATAAAGACACCTTCTTTCTGTTTCTATTATCTCATAGAATAAACGAAAACTCTAGAAACTGTGTTATAATAAATCAAAAGGAGTTTTAAAATGTGTGGAAGATATTATTTAATGAAACGAATTAATGATGTATTAGAAGATATGCAGCTAGATGTTATTCGATACTTATCAACAAAAGAAGATTGTAGACCTCAACAGTATTTGCCTGTTATTGTAGAAGATAATGGTCAACTTAAAATAAAAAAATTGAAATGGGGCTATACAACAAATTATTCTTCTCAAGTACTGATTAATGCAAGAAGTGAAACGATTTTAGAAAAAAAGATGTTTAAAGAAGATATATTCAAGAGACGTTGTTTGATTTTAGCTAATGGATTTTATGAGTGGGATGCTCATCAACATCAGATTGCCTTTGAACCAAAGGATAAAGTTTTATTCATGGCGGGAATCTATAATCGAAATGGAGAGTTTGTCATCATAACAAAAAATGCCAATGAAATCATGAAACCAGTTCATTCACGTATGCCAGTCATGATATCAAAAGAAGACATATCAAGTTGGTTTGATTCTTCACATTTTCCAAAATATCTTCAAAGTGAAGTGCCTTTTGATATTGTTTCAGGCATTCTTCAAACATCTTTGTTTTGAGCATATGCATTGCATTTTTTATAAAGAATGATTATGATGAAAAAGAAAAAGGAGAGAGAACATATGTTAGAAGTGGGAACAAAAGCACCAGATTTTACATTACTGAATCAAAATGGAGAAGAAGTCTCATTAAGTCAATTTCAAGGACAAAAAGTCATTTTATATTTTTATCCAAAAGATAATACACCAGGTTGTACAAAACAGGCTTGTGGATTTGCAAGCTTATATCCAGATTTTACACAAAAAGGAGCTGCTATTATAGGTATCAGCAAAGATAGTGTGAAATCACATAAAAAGTTTGAAGAAAAATATCAGTTACCATTTACACTCTTATCTGATCCAGACTTAATTGCTATACAGGCATATGATGTATGGAAAGAAAAGAATATGTATGGTAAAAAAGTTATGGGTGTTGTCAGAACAACTTATTTAATTGATGAAAATGGAATGATTGAAAAGGCATATACGAAAGTCAAAGCAGCACAAAATCCAAGTGATATGCTTGAAGTCTTAAGTCAATAAGAGCAGGAATTGAATATTCTTGCTTTTTATATGTTTCTTTTTTTATGGAAGTAAAATGGTTTGATTTTGTTGTTGAGCTTGATAAATTCAACTGGAAACACGTTTATCTTTTCATTATAATAGAGTGCAGAGGTGGAAGAATGATTAAATTAATTGCGACAGATATGGATGGAACTTTTTTGGATTCACAAAAAAAGTTTGATAAATCTTTTATAGATCTTTTTTATCAAATGAAAGAGAAAGGTATAAAATTTGTTATAGCGAGTGGAAATCAATATTATCGTTTATATCAAAAATTTTTACCATTAAGTGATCAAATGTATTTTATTGCAGAAAATGGAAGTTATATTGCGAAAGGAACAAAAGAATTGCACTGTGATATTATTCCAGAAAATACCATAAAAGATATTATTCATATTTTATCAAGATATACACGTGTTTTTATGATTTTATGTGGAAAGAAAGGTGCTTATATTTTAAAAGATTATTATGAATATAAAGACGAAGTCAAAAAATATTATTGCGCCTATTCTTTTATTGATTCCTATGATGAAATTCAAGATGAAATTATGAAAGTGGCTATCTATGATAAGGAGCAACATATTCAGGATTTAATAGAGAATGTGCGACAACAGTTACCTGAAAGTGTGAAGATTGTAACATCAGGAAACGAATGGATGGATATTCAAAATCACGATATGCATAAAGGTGTAGGAATGAAATTCCTACAGGAAAAATATCAGATTAAGCCAGAAGAATGCGCAGCTTTTGGAGATCAAATGAATGATTATGAAATGTTAAAACAGGTTAAGTATGCATATGCAATGTCTAATGCAGTAGAGCCTATTAAAGACATTGCATATGAAGTCATTGGTTCAAATGATGAACAAGCTGTACTTAAAAAGATTAGCGATATTTTAAAAGAAAGCCAGTGATCAAAATGAAAAAAGTAGAATTCGAACGCTTGAAATCAGTTACTGTTGGATTTGGTGGGATAAAAGGTAGCAAATATCAATTTGATGGTATTGAAGAGATGATTAAGAAACGTTTATTAGATGGATGGACGTATCTAGGGTATGTACCAGTCATAACAAGAAGCTCAGGCGACATAGAAACTCTCTCGTTGATTTTTGAAAAAGATGAATAACCTATGAGTCAACAAATATTGGATAAACTTATTGAGAATTATCATCTGAGTGAAAATGATCAACTGATTGCGACATACATGATAGAACATTTAGAGGATATTCCTCGTTTATCGTCTAGAGAATTTGCGAAAAGAACATATACCACAGCAACATCTATTATTCGTTTTGTTAAAAAAATTGGATATAAAAATTACAATGATTTTAAATACCATATTGTTTTAATGTTAAAGAATATGGACTTAGAGGATTATGATATTTTTTCAGGAGAAGATATTTTGTCTATTTCTCATAAAATCAGCCAATTAGAATCTGAAGTGATTCAACAGACAAAAGATTCTTTAAATACAGATATTTTAAATGAAATAGCAAAACAGATAAATCAAAAGAAGTTTATTGATATATATGCAAATGATACCAATGCATCAATAAGTTATTATGCTGCTCACGTTTTGAGTCGTTTAGGTTTATTTGTGCATATTTATCAGGATACAGATTTACAGATTCATCATGCTTTAAATATAAATCATGATCATCTGATTATGATGATTAGTAAACATTCTAAAAATCCTTATCTTATAGATATAGCCAAAACATTATCAAAACGTCATATTTCTTATATTTTCATTACTGGAAAAGATGAAAATATTTTATCTCAGTATGCTTCATATGTGATACATACACCCTTTGATTCTCAAGCATCTCAGATTCAAGAGTTGTCATTCTACACATCGCTTAAATATGTTTTCGATATCCTTTATAGCTTATTGTATTCTATGACATATGAAAAGACTAAAAGATATGAACAATTATATGATCAAATCTTTTTTAAGAACCTGTAACATTGTCACAGGTTTTTCTTGTTTATGAGGTAAAATAGGTTGACAATGTTTCTTAAACTTAAACATGTCTTGTCTTTTGGTATGAAAGCGGTTATATTGAAGCTACAAGAGAAGGAGGAATAGAAATGATTAGAATTTTATTAGCGTGTGCAGGAGGTATGTCAACGAGTTTGCTTATGAACAAAATGAAAGAAGAAGCAGACAAAAGAGGTATTGAAGTTAGTGTAGATGCTGTAGGAGAAAAAACGATAGGAGATCATGTAGGTAAATTTGATGTTTTATTATTAGGGCCACAAGTCAGATATGTTTTAAAGAATGCTCAAGATATTGTTGGAGATAAGGCACCATTGGATGTCATTGATATGCGTGATTATGGAACAATGAATGGAGCAAAAGTTTTAGACAAAGCATTAAAGATGTATGAGGAATTTTATCATAAGAAAGTAGGAGAATAAGATGTCATTACCTAAAAATTTTTTATGGGGTGGTGCAACCGCTGCACATCAGTTTGAAGGAGCTTATTTGGAAGATGGAAAGGGATTATGCAGTGGAGATGGCAGAAATCATATTCAAAGACGTGTAACTTATACTTTACCAGATGGTCAATACGGTTCACAATTTGTCTTTCCATATAAAGATCTACCACAAGGAGCAAAGTTAATTTGTCATGAAAATGAATTTTATCCAACACATGAAGCTAGTGATTTTTATCATTACTATAAAGAAGATATTGCACTTATGGCAGAGATGGGTTTTAAATGTTATCGCATGTCAATCAACTGGGCAAGAATATTACCACATGGCGATGATGAATTGCCAAATGAAAAAGGACTAGAATTTTATGATCGTGTTTTTGATGAGTGCTTGAAATATCATATTGAACCAGTCGTGACCTTATTACATTTTGAAACACCAGTTTCTCTTATCAATAGGTATGGAGCATGGATTGATCGTCGCTGTGTTGATGCATTTGTCAAATATTGTCATATAGTCATGAAGAGATATCAACATAAAGTCAAATATTGGATGACATTTAATGAGATTAATAATATGGAAATTTTACCTCTTTATGCAGGTGGATTATTAAAAAATGATGATCAATCTAAAGCAACTGCGACTTATCATCAATTCATTGCCAGTGCAAAAGTTGTTAAAATGGCTCATGAAATCAATTCTGAAATGAAAGTGGGTATGATGATTGCTTATACAGCCGCTTATGCTTTAACTTGCCATCCACGTGATGAATTGAAATTAATGAAAGACAATCAAATAAGACATTTTTACTGCGATGTACAATGTCGAGGACATTATCCAAAATATAAGTTAAAAGAATATCAAAGAAAAGGAATTCAATTACCTGTTTTAGAAGGTGATCAACAAATATTAAAAGAAGGAATTGTTGATTATATAGGATTGAATTATTATTCAAGTTCTTGTGTCAGTGGTGATGAAAATCAGGAAACGACAACAGGAAACATGACAACTTCAGTTATTAATCCATACTTGAAAACGAGCGAATGGGGATGGTTGGTTGATTCTGTTGGATTACGCATTGCTTTAAATCAGCTCTATGAAAGATATGAATTACCATTATTTATTGTTGAAAATGGTTTAGGTGCTATTGATCATATGGAAAATGGACAAATCCATGATATTTATCGTATTGAATATTTAAAGGAACATATTCATGAAATGAAAAAAGCTGTAGAAGAAGATGGTGTAGATTTAATGGGGTACACACCATGGGGATGTATAGATGTTATTTCTGCTGGAACAGGAGAAATGAGGAAAAGATATGGCTTAGTTTATGTAGATAAAGATGATAATGGAAATGGAACTTATAAGCGATATAGAAAAGATTCGTTTTATTGGTATCAAAAAGTGATACAATCAAATGGAGAAGAAATATAAGTTAAAGGAGATATGATGAAAATGGCAAAAGTAAAAATTACAGTTATTGATAAGAAATGCTATCCAGAATTACAAAAAGAATATTGTATGGAACCAGATGTAGGACCATGTCCTATGTTTGAAGTTGGGCAAGAGTTTATTATTGAAAAGGGAAATGGAAAAGATGATTTTTGGCATATGATGGATGGAAAGTTCTGTAGTGAAGCATGGGATTGTGTTAGCCGTTATATTTATGCTGGACTTCAGGGTGGTTCTATTATGAAGGGCTGGATGAAAAGAGAAAACGAAATGATTGCTTGTTGTAATGATGGAACAAGACCCGTTATTTTTAAAATTGAAAGATTGGATGAAGAAGTATCTGAATAGGTCCTTTTTCAAATTATGAAAGGGTTTTCTTGGCAAATTGATTGCAAACTTAACCATAAAAGTATTATAATTATTTTAATAGAAAAGGAGGTTGGTTTATATGTTTAGTCTGTTTGATATTAATCATCGTTTACAGAAATTAACTTTAAGCAGAATTAAGCAAATGTGTCGTCGTAATAAGACTGTCATTGATGATCAGAAACTTAAAGTTATTTTGAAGATTATCAAGGATAATCCTCATGCTGTTATTGATGAAGATTATCATCCTTTGTTATTGGTAGAGATTAGTAAAGAAACCAACCTAGAGGTTTCAAAACGATTTAAGCCAATATTAGAAAACTATATCATGCAAGAAATTAAGTAAAATATGAAGCTCAGATGTCTGAGCTTTTTCTTTTGTCAAAAAAACCACGTTTTATGCGTGGTTAAATATTTAAATACAGGGCTTTTTTGTTATGATTTACTCTAATGGTTTTTGATAAAATTGACCTTTAATATCTTTTGAACGAATGATATTGATAAAGACAGAAGGATCAAGATTTTTACATAAATGACTGACATGTCTCACTTCATCAGCACCTATGACAGTATATAAAATTGTTTTTTGCTCATGTGTATAACATCCTTCTCCTTGAATCAAAGTCACTCCATGATGTGTATATTTCATAATTTCTTGACTTAAAAGATGGGGTTTTTGTGTAATGATGATAAGAGTAATCTTATGATCTTTTTGATGGAAATTTTCAATGATTTGCGTTGAAACAAATTGAAAAATTATAGAATACATGGCTGCTTCAAAGCCAAATAGAAAACCAGCAAAAATTAATATAAGCATATTAAAAATAAAAATAAAATTCCATGATGGTTGTTTTAATTTATATGATAGATAGATAGCGACAAAATCAGTTCCTCCACTTGAAGCTCCGCCATATAAAGCAATTACAATTGCAATACCATTCAAAATTCCACCAAATACAGCAACAAGTAATGGATCATATGTTATAGGAGTACTGGGAATGATATCAACAAGAAAAGAATTTAAAATAATCATTAAAATAGAATAACTTGTAAATTTTTTTCCTATAAAATAAAAACCGATAAGTGCAGGGATAGCATTAAGAGAGATGTTAATAATAAAATAGGGGATATTCATTTCAAAGAATTGATAAAATGATCTTTGTAATAATAGGGATAATCCATTAAAGCCACTAGGAATGAGACCGACAGCATTAACAAAAGTTTTAATATTAAAGGACATTATAAGTGATGCAAGCAAAACGCATAGAAAACAAAATAGATACTTTTTTAAAAAATGATACATTTTAACGATTGAAATATTCTTGAGGAATTGGACATACGTATTCTTGATTGTGAGTACGTTTTTTTTGTTCTTGTTTTGCTTGTAAAATAATGTTTTTATCTTCAAATAAATGAATACATGTTTGAAAAAGAACTTCGCTAGCGTATAGCATACCTTTTATTGCATAGCTGGATGTACCTTGTGCAACTTGAATCCAAGAATGTGGTTGTGTTCCTAAGCAGAAACAGGCGCAATGAAGTTGAACGAGAGGAACGATTTGACTGACATCCCCCATATCTGAAGAAGCAGTTTCAATAACATCTTGTGGAGAATAGGGGAGAATGAAATCGCCGTATGGATGCTCCTGACATAAATTTTTTCTATAGTCTAATTGAAAAGCAGGAATTAAACCTAGATCATGATACCAATCATCACCAATGATTTTACGATAATTATCAATATATTGTTTTTCTTCATTGGTGTACTGAGGTAAAGGAATTTTTTGCATAACCTCATAGACAAGTGTCCCCAAAGTATCATTAGGAATTACATTGCTGACGGCTTTATTAAAAGCAATATCAACTGTTGTCCCTGTCATTAAAGCTGCGCCTTTGGCGATATTTGAGACTCTTTCAAAAAGTTTTTGGACAGTTTGATTATTTCGACTGCGAATGAGATAGAGAACTTCTGCTTCTGATTGAACAACATTTGGAGATATTCCACCTGTATTTGTTATGGCATAATGGATACGATCTGTCATTTCCATATGTTCTCTTAAATAATTGACTCCAATATCCATAAGCTCAACAGCATCTAAAGCACTTCTACCTTTTTCAGGGGCAGAACCAGCATGACTGCTTAATCCATGGAAACGAAAATAATATTGACAATTAGCAAGCATACTTCCCATCATAACAGTATTCATAGTACTTGGATGCCAAGTCAGGGCAATATCAATCTGATTAAAGATACCAGAACCAGCTAAATACGTTTTACCTGCACCATTTTCTTCAGCAGGACAACCAAAAATAACAATAGAACCACAGTTAGGATGATGGTCAATATATTCTTTTATTAATAAGGCAGCACCAACAATACCGGTTCCTATTAAATGATGGCCACACCCATGACCATTATTTGTTTCTTCTCTGGGACAATATGTGAAATAATCTGCTTTTTGACTTAAGCCATTTAAAGCATCATATTCAGCTAATAATCCAATAACTGGTTTTTGATGTCCATAAGTTGCTTTAAAAGCAGTCGCTATACCAGCTACGTTTTTTTCTATTTGAAATCCATATGAAGCTAAAGTTTTTGTCAGTAATTCAACAGTTTTAAATTCTTGATAACCTAATTCAGAAAAGGACCAAATTTGTGAATTAATAGATTGCAATAAATCTTTATATTGATGAATACTCATAAAATAAACCTCCTATATTAAAAAGAAATATACAAGTAAAGGAATCGTTATCACAGAAAGTAGTGTAGAAATAAAGATTGTCTGTACAGCCAATTGTTCGTTTTGATGATAAGTTTTAGCATATAATGCAGCGCTATTCGCTACTGGCATAGCTAATATAATGAGAGCAATTCCTTTGACGATATCGTTTTGAATCAACTGAAATAAAGGCATAAAACCGATTGGTAATATAAAATTAATAAAAATACAGAATAGATAAATACGACCCTGACATAACATTTGCTTAATATCATATTGTGACATAGTCAAACCAATAATAAACATGGATAATGGAGTTGTCATATTTCCGATACTTGTACAGAAATCAGCGATAGGTGTGGGAATTGGTACAGAAAAGATATATATGATAAAAGCTAATAAAGAGGAAATAATACCAGGGGTCATTAATTTTCGAAAGGAAAAATGAAATTCATGTTGATTTTGATAATTCATCATTAAAATACCAATAGAAAATAAAGAAATATTAAAGCCAATGTTAATCATAGCAGTGTATAACAAAGCACCTTGTCCATAGATAGATTGAATCAAAGGGAATCCCATAAAACCAACATTGGGGTAACTGATCATAAACATATATAAAGATGCATCTTTTTGAATATGCAATACTTTTATGATGACATAGGCAATGATGGGTAATAGAAATACTAATAAAAAGCTGGCATAGAGAATATCTATAATTGGCATTTGATCAAAATGAGAAGTTGTAACGGAAGATAAAATCAAAAAAGGCATAGTGATATTCAAAACAAATTTTGTTAGATCATTGGAAAACTGATAATGAAAAAGATGACATTTACCTATGAAAAAACCTAAACAGATCATCATGAATAATTGGAGCAATTGTATCAAAATAACAGTTATACTCATATACGTAACTCCCAATCAACATATTGAAGAATTAATGCCATAGCAACCTGAAATCCTATAGGAATACTGTTTATATCAATCCATTCATGGTAAGTATGAGCATCACCGCCAATGATTGTGCCAATTGTATTTGCGCAAATTCCATATGATAAAGGAATATTAGAATCAGTCGAATTTTCGCATAGAATAACATCTTTTTTATAGAAGTGTTGAATGATGTTCAGATTTCTATTTGTAAATTTTTCCATTTTTTCTTGTGATAAAGGTCCATTACCAGGACGTTCTCCTAATACTTTGATTTGAATATCAACATGTTTATTATTTATATGATGAATGATGTTTTGAAATGACTGTTCCATAATATCAAGACATTGTTGACTTGACGAACGAAATTCATATGTGACAGAAGCGTGGTTAGCGATAACATTGATTGCACTTCCACCTTCTATTTTTCCGAAATTAAAAGTTGTTTTTGCTTCTGTTGGCAAAGAAATTTGATTGAGTTGTGTAATTATCTTTGCAATCCAAGTGATTGCATTTTCTTGACCAAAATTAACATAGGAGTGACCACCATCTGTTGTGACATCAATCTGATAACGTTTGGAACCAACTGCACAGCAGGTACATTCATTTAAATAGCCATCCAAAGAAATGAATTCTTTAATCTGTGAATGGTATTTTTCAATGATTTCACGACAACCCATTGAATTTCCTAGACCTTCTTCTCCTGAGTTAATAACAAATAAGATTTGATATTTAGGTTTAAGTTTCTTTTCGATCATATATTTTATTGTCATTAACATATTGACCATATTAGCTGTATCATCTCCAATACCTGGGGCAAAAAGTTTGTCATCAATTTGTTGAACTTGGATATCCTGAATATCAGGAAAAGCAATGTCATTGTGAGCCATAATCACGATGATTTTGTCATTGCAATACCCTTCAATAGGACAGATCACATTATGAACATGATCCATATATGCATTTGCACCTAGTGATAATAGCCAATTCAAACAAAAAGTAGCACGCTTTTTTTCATGAAAAGTTGGAGAAGGAATTTCTGTCAGTTTTTTTAATAATTGAATATTTTCTTCAAAATGCTGTTGAATATATATTGTTTCTTCATATGTTAAATAATCCATAAATAACTCCTTATTGAATCTCTGTTTTAGCCACACGATCATATAAAGCAATGTGATTTCTATGACAAAGCATATAAATAATCATAATGACAGATAGAATGAAAACGAATGTATTGATATAAGGTGTTAATGAAATTGAAGAAAACAAAGAAATAAACTGAACGATTAAAGAGGTCAAAGAAGTTAAGCAAAGCATATATATGCATTGTCTGATGCATAATGAAGAAAAAGAGGAGTAGCTGATTTTATATTTCATAATTTTCTTCCCAATCGTTTGTCCATGAAAGAAATATGGAATGATAAGAAAATATAGGATGAGTGCGAATATGCTTAGTAAGAGTAAAATGGAAGATATTGGTTGAGAAAATAAAGAGATATCTTGAGAAATCTGATGAAATTGATAATATGTAGCGAGTGAAATAGGAATTGTAGATAAAAGTGTACCTAAGTATAAATCAATAAAGTAAGCAAAAGCCCTTTTTATAAGTGATATATTATTCATTTTTTATCCCTCCTGTGAAAAAAGGCATGTTTTTCATGCCTTTTGTTTTATTGTCTTGTAGCAATTTGTTCATTATCATATTCTTGCTTATCCTGCATTTTAAAGAATGGATAATAGATGGCCATACTGACAAGAATGAGAACAATTTGCAAAACAGCACCTTGCCAACCACATAATAAGAATCCTGAAATAATAGGTGGAGTTGTCCAAGGGACTTCAACACCAATGCTTACTGGAACTAATCCAAAGAATGTAGTAGCATAAGTTACTATAGCAACAGCAATATTCGCGATAATAAATGGAATTGCCATAATTGGGTTGAGAACAATTGGTAATCCAAAGACAATAGGTTCATTGATATTGAATAAAGCAGGTACAATAGATAATTTTCCTAATGCCTTATATTGAGATGATTTAGCAGTAAGAAGAATCACAATAGCTAAACCTAAAGTTGCAGCAGTTCCTCCAATTTTAACAAAGTTAGCAATAAATTGATAATTGACGATATTGGTAGCGGCTTGTCCTAATTCAAGTGCAGCAGCATTTTCAGCTGAAAGTGATCTCCAAATAGGATTCATAACAGCAGAAACAATAGAAGAACCATGTAAACCAAAGCACCATAAGATAGCTTCAATAAATAGCACAATACAAGTTGCTGGTAAAGTACTACCTAGTGATTGTAATGGCTGTTGTAGGATTGTAAAAATAAAGTTTTGTGCACTACCAAAGTCAGTGTTTACAAAAATTAGTCGAATAATATTGAAGATAATAAAGATAATGGCAGCTGGAATTAAAGATTCAAATGGTTTTGCTACGTTTTGTGGGACAGCATCAGGAAGTTTAATTGTCCATCCTCTATTTAAAATAAAACGATATATTTCAACTGCTAAACAAGATGAAATAATAGCTAAAAATAAACCAGAAGCACCAAAATTATCGATTGGTAATCCTTTAGCATTGTCTGCATCTACAATCAAAGGAGTGAGCATAAAATAAGAGACGAAAGCAACGATAATAGATTCACGACTTCCAATTTTATAATGATTTGCTAAAGATTTAGCAATTCCTACAACAACATATAATGACATCAAACCATAGCTGATACGATATGGAAACATAAAGATATCATTCCAGTTTTCTCCTAATATACCAGCCATAAATTCTTCATAACCATTTATTGGAATACTTGTTAATAATAGAAATATAGATCCTACAATAATAATTGGCATAACACCAAAAAAACCTTCTTTGATAGCTGTCAAATATCTATTGCTACTAATTTTCATAGCAATAGGGACAAGCTTTTCATTCATTTTTTCGAACACACTATTCATTTTTTACCCTCTTTCCTTAATCAAATTTTGTTTGACCATTTGTTTCAATGACTTTCTTATACCAATAAAAAGATTTCTTTAAGTAACGTTTTAATGTTCCTTTTCCCTCATCATCTTTATCAACATAAATAAAACCATAGCGTTTTCTCATCTCACCTGTTCCTACTGAAACAATATCAATAGGACCCCAACAAGTATATCCAATAACATCAACATCATCTTCTTGAATGGCCTGCTTTAAAGCTTCAATATGACTTCCTAAATATTCAATACGATAATCATCCTGAATAGATCCATCTTCTTCAATATGATCAATAGCTCCCAAACCATTTTCAACAACAAATAAAGGTAATTGATAACGATCATAAAGCTCATTTAATGCAATTCTTAGTCCAGTTGGATCAATTGGCCAATCCCAATCATTTCTCTTGAGATATGGATTAGAACGTTCAACAATCAGTTCTTTGCCATCAGGACTTGAAGCAATCGAAGAAAAATAATAACTAAAGCCAATAAAATCAACTTTTCCTTCTTTTAAAATATCTTCATCTCCTTCTTCCATAGAAAGAGTTGCTCCCATACGTTTGAGCTGAGCTGTACATGTATTAGAATAATATCCTTTACACATAACATCTCCATAGTAGAAATTAGGCATCATATGATATCTTCTTGCAAGAACATCATTAGGATGACAAGTCTTAGGATAAGTTGTTGGATATTGGAACATACATCCTATTTTTAAAGTGGGATCAATGCGATGAGCCAATATAACTGCTTTTGCACTTGCTAGCATCATATTATGAGAAACAAGGACTTTCACATCTGCAGGGTTTTCATTTTCCTGATAAATAATTCCAGCTTGATGATATGGTTGTTTTTGATTCATTGTTTCGTTGATTTCATTAAAAGTCATCCAGTATTTGACTTTATGATGATATCTACGGAAAATAACATCACAATAATGTTCAAAGAAATCAATTAGCTTTCGATTTCTCCATGAACCATATTTCTGAACAAGATATAATGGCGTTTCATAATGTGAAATCGTAACAATGGGCTGAATACCATATTTAAGTAATTCATCGAAAACCTGATCATAAAAAGCTAAGCCTTTTTCATTGGGTTGTTCTTCATCACCATGTGGGAAGATTCTTGGCCAGTTAATTGACATACGGAAACATTTGAATCCCATTTTTGCAAACAAAGCAATATCTTCTTTATAATGATGATAGAAATCAACACCTTCATGACTCGGATAATAACAATCCTCATGAACGTAGCTATGAATTTCTCTGGGAACGCCATGACGAGCTCCCATTTCCACATCAGCAATGCTTAAACCTTTACCATCTTCAAGATAGGCACCTTCATATTGATTTGCTGCTGTGGCTCCTCCCCATAAGAAATTGTCCCTTATTTTCATATAAAAACCTCCTTGCATGTTTAAATATACATGCAAAGAGGCTTAAAAAAAATATGTGTTGAACATCATTTAACACTGTTAAAAAATTTGTCAAAAAAACGAAACAGAAAATTGAACAGTGTTATTTTTTGTCGGCATCATCAATTAAAATAGGATTGCTAGAACTACGTTTATTTTCAAATTTATGAGTAACATTCATTTTATATTCAAGATTGTCAGCATAATTTAGTGAAAAATAAGTTGCATATAAAGTGTCCAAAAGAAAGAAAATTGATAGATTACTATTAAAATTTGCAATATTATGAGTTAATCTTTCTCTAGTAGAAATAAAAAGATTGATATCACTCATCTGATTTAATGTGTTTTCTCCAAAAGATGTCATAGAAATAAATGGAATCTTTTTGATAATGCAGGTTTGTGCCATGTCAATAATATTTCCTGTTTCACCAGAGTATGAAATAAAGATGACACAATCACGATTCGTAATACAATTCATTTCATATCTTTGATAATTTAAGTTATTCGTAATATAAACGTTTTTTCCTATTTTCATCATTTTTTCTTTAAATGATTCTGCAATGTTAAGTGCAGTACCAAAAGAATAAATATGAATATTTTGAGCTTTAGATAATGTGAGAACAGCTTTTTGTAGGGAATCATGATGTAATAAAGATAATGTATCTTTAATTGTTTCTTCATAAAGAGTTCCCATTTTATTAGCAATCATAAAAAAAGTATCTTTTTCATTGAAAGGAATATTAGGATCAACATTTCCAAATTGTTGGTCAAGATATTCTATTTCTTTTAAATAAGCACTTTTAAAATGATCAAATCCTTTAACACCAACTTTTTCACATAGATTCAAAACCGTTCCTGGAGATGTATATGTTTCTCTGGCAATTTTTCTGGCTGAAATATCTTTGATATCTTCACCAAGATTAATAATATAATCAGCGATAATCATTTCACTCTTTGAAAAATTTTCTTTTTGAATTAATTTATCAACTAAAAGCATAAACCCACACTCCTTATGTCGTTATTGTAACATATTATTCTTAAAGAAATCATGTGATTTTTATGACTTATTATTTAGAAATTTTAGGAAATATTTCAATGATTTTTCTTGATATGTCTTTGATGAGGAGAGAAGACATATAAGCTATTCTATTTTTATAGAATAGTAGATTTTATATAAATGGTGCGAAATACATAGGCATAAATTGTATACCATTTTCTTGTTTGTAGTCTTTTTGTGAAAAGATATAACAGTTCTTAATGTGTTTCGAATATTTTTTGTAAATTCACATATAGAATCATGTTTACCCAATCCTGAAGATTTGACTTCAATAGCTGAAATTTTACTACCATCAGAAATTAAAAAGTCTATCTTATAATAATGAGTGCTATTTTCTTTATCCCATGTATGATAATATAATTCCCTATCTTTTGAAGCTAACAACTGAGCCATTAAATTTTCATATAGATACCCTAAATTTGCTGGTAATTTATCAGAAAGAAGTTTAGCATATATTTCATTTTCTGTAATAGGTCGATCAATAAACATAAGTGTTACAAATAATCCTGTATCGGATAAATAGAGTTTATAGCTATTTAAATCCTTCGTTAAAGTCAAACTCACTCTTGGGTCAGTTGAATTGTAGCATGGTAATACAGTTTTAGAATCAAATAAATCAAATAATAATTCTTCTTTAAACGTTGTTCTCTTTTTGAGTGCAGAAGAAATACGATATTTTTTAAGGTCTTTAGCTAATTGAGAAGGGATTGAATGATAAAGTGCAGAAATTTTTCCAGATGGATCTATTTTTTTAAAATCTTCTTCATACAAATGAATGATTTGGCGTTTGACGTTATCTATAGTAGAAAAATTATTTCCATTAACATATGCTTCAACGGCTTGAGGCATACCCCGACTGCCATATAAATTCTAATGTCTCTCATAAGTTTTCTATTCACTTCTTGACCAATGGCTGTTTTCATATCAAACAGTTGTTTGATTAAATTGTAATTATTTCCTGTCGCATTGCAGAATTCCTCATAATCCATAGGATACACTTCAATCTTCATTTCTTCAGAAGGAATTAAGATATCTTTCACATTTTTTTAATGGATATCAAAGAACCGGTTTCAATATAATGATATCTTCCATCTTTTACCAAATGCTTAATGGCTTGTCTAGCTTTAGGAAATAACTGTACTTCATCAAAGATAATCACTGATTCATGTTCATATAAATTAATTCCAGTAATTGCCTGTAACCTTAAAAAAACATATTTAAATTATTAATATCATCAAAGCAAGATAATATATCAGGTGAAGCAATTGAAAAATCTATAAGAATATATGATTTATATTCATTTTCGGCAAATAATTTGGCTATTGTTGATTTCCCTACACGTCTTGCTCCCTCTAATAAAACAGCATAGTTATCAGCATAATGAGATTTCCAATCTGCTAACTTATCATAAGCTTTTCTTTTAAAATACATGGTAACCACTCCTTTATTGCGTTTCTTCAATATTATTTTAGACTAAATAATGCATTTCTTCAAAATTATATATTTTAAGATTTGATATTGATATGAAATCCATATGTTTATATTATGATTTATGAGATTATAATTATTCATTAATTTTTTGGCTTTGAATTACAAATCACAAAACGCGTTCATTCTTTACATCACATTATTCATTGCAGGCAATCAACAAATAAAGGGCTTTGTTTATGAAGAGAATTATCCATTTTATTATTATAGAGGGCAAAAATTTGAACTCTTTTTTAGAAAATCTTTCATAATTTTTTTCATTATTATTCATTTTTATATGTATAGTGAAGATAGGAAAGGTGATATTATGAAGGTTTTATTATACTTTGAAAATCAGAATTTGATAAAAAAATCAGGTATAGGGAGAGCACTTAAACATCAAATCAAAGCATTACAGTCACAGGGCATAGAATATACTTTAGATCCTCAGGATTCTTTTGATATTGCACATATCAATACTGTTGGACTACAAAGTCAATGGCTTATACATCGTTGTCATCAGATGGATAAAAAAGTGATTGTTCATGCACATAGTACAGAAGAGGATTTTAGAAATTCTTTTATTTTATCTAACCAGATATCATTTCTATTTAAAAAACGATTAAAGACAGTTTATTCAAAAGCAGATTGTTTGATTACACCAACAGTATATTCAAAGAAACTTATTAGCCATTATGTGGATAAAAGTATACCTATATATGCCATTAGTAATGGCATTGATATTGAAGAATATCATGATAATAAAGATAGTATTCAATTATTTAGACAATATTTTCATTTGACGTTGCAACAAAAAGTTGTCATTTGTGTTGGATTGTTTTTTCAAAGAAAAGGTATATTAGACTTTATTGAAATAGCTCAAAAACTGCCTCAATATACTTTTATCTGGTTTGGAGATATATCTTTATATACTATACCCAGTCATATTCGTCATGTGATTAAACATCATCCACCAAATGTGATTTTTCCAGGTTATATAACTGGAGATGTTATTAAAGGTGCTTATTGTGGAGCAGATGCATTTTTCTTTCCAAGTTATGAAGAAACAGAGGGAATTGTTGTTTTAGAGGCATTAGCTTCTTATCAACAGGTTATTATCCGAGATATACCGGTTTATGAGGATTGGTTGACACATGGGAAAAATTGTTATAAAGGAAAGGATAATGATGAATTTATTGAATTAATACAAAATGTTGTAGAAAAGAGATTTCCACACTTGGGTAAAGAAGGAAGAAAAGTTGCAGAAAAACGTTCGCTTCAAAGAGTAGGGCAACAGCTTAAAAGTGTATATCAATCAGTTATTTGATGTGCTTGGCACATCTTTTTGATTAAGGGTTGCATTTTCGATTTTAGCCATTGTACAATGTTTAAAAAGAGGGAGGAAAACGATGAAAAAAATAGAAATGGTTGTGATGGATATGGATGGGACATTGTTAACATCTCAACAAAAAATACTCCCATATACAAAAGAGATTTTAATGCATTTACAAGAACAAGGGGTTGCCCTTGTTCTAGCAAGTGGGAGAGATGTGAATAGTTTAGAATTTTATGGAAAACAATTGGATATGCATCACTATTTACAAAGTGGATATATTGTATTAAATGGTTTAGAGATTTATAACTCAAAAAAAGAATGTTTAGATGCTAAAAAGAGGTTATCAAGAGAAGATATTTTTATTTTAGATGAAATTGCTCAAAAATCATTATTTGATATGGTTATTTTCTTTGAAAAATGCTTGTATATTTTAAATCATGGAAACACAGGGATTATGGAAGAACATTTTATGGATAGAGAAAAGCATCATATTGACGATGTCAAAGATATTCCTCAAGAATTATTTACATCAGTTAAGAAAGTAGCTTTTATTCAAAATGAAACAATCATCCAAGATCTTTTACCTGACATTCAAAAACAAATGTCTGAGCGATTTGAAATATGTAAAGTAGAAAAAGATTGGATAGAAATCAATCCAGCACATGCGACAAAAGGTCAAGCTCTGCTTCAATTATCAAAGATGAAAAAGATATCAATAGAAAATGTGATTGCCTTTGGCAATGGTGAAAATGATATAGACATGTTGAAGATAGCAGGTTGTGGTGTTGCGATGGAAAATTCATTTGAAACGGTGAAGGCGGTTGCTGATGATGTCTGTTTAGATAATGAACATGATGGTATCGGTATTTATTTAAAAGAAAGGATGGCAGAATCATGTTAGATCAAGATAATATATGTTTGTCAATAGAAAGACAGCAGGCAAAATATAAAAGTATTTCCCCGGAAATCGTGCAAACATCATCATTTCAATTTGATAATTTTCAACATTATGTAAATGTCAATACGAATTATGAAGCAGCATATACATATACAAGAGGAGAGAATCCAACACTGGCAATCTTAGAAAAGAAGATAGCAAAACTGGAAAAAGGAGAATGCGCAAAAGTTTTTGCTTCAGGAATGGGAGCCATCAGTGCCACAATATTAAGCCTTATCCAACAAAAAGAACATATTTTGATTGTGAATACTGTCTATGGTTCATCAGTGAAATTGATTCAAAGTCTCAATCGCTTTGGTGTTGAGAGTACAAAAATAGATATTTCTTCAACAGAAGATATTTTTAAATTTGTTAAAGAGAATACAAAAATGATTTATTTTGAAAGTCCATCTTCGCAAAAATTTGAAATGCTGGATTTAGAAATGATCAGTCAGTTTGCAAAAGAAAGACATATTATCACAGTGATTGATAATACATGGGCGACACCTCTGTTTCAAAATCCTTTAGTACATGGTATTGATATTGTCATTCATTCATGTTCGAAATATATAGGTGGACATAGTGATTTGGTTGGAGGTGTTGTTGTTTCGCATCAACATTATATACAAAAAATAGATTAATTTGGACAAATACTTTTAGGTGCCACAATGTCACCTATGAATGCCTGGCTGGCTTTAAGAGGTTTAAGAACATTACCAGTTCGTTTGAAACATCAAGAAGAAAGTGTCAAACAAATGATTCAATTTTTACAGCAGGATGAACGCATTCAGAAAATTTATCATCCCTTAGTTCATACGGAGCCTCATCTAAGAGATAAGTATTTAAAAGGTTATGGAAGTTTATTGGGATTTGTATTAAAAGATGCCTCGCCAGCCATTATTGAAACTTTTATTGATTCCCTGCAACATTTCACTTTAGCATATAGCTGGGGAGGATTTGAGAGTTTGGTTATGCCCGTATTTAAAGGAAATAATCAACAAGAGCTTAAACAAAGAGGATTGGATATGGGGCATATGAGAATGTATATTGGTTTGGAAGAAGTGAATCTTCTTATAGAAGATATTCAAAATGCATTGGATTGTGCTTATAAATAATAAGAGGGGAGATAATCATGATGAAAATGGCCTTTTTTGATATTGATGGAACTTTAATCAATGCACAAAATGGGATGATGGAACCTGATAAAGAGACAAAAAAAGTATTGAAACAATTTCAACAACAAGGAAATAAAATTATTATTGCTTCAGCAAGAGGTGTGATTCCTGATGGTTTAAAAGATATTCATTTTGATGGCTATATTTTCAGTGATGGTCATTACATTGTTTATGATGATCAAGTTCTCATTGATGATATGATGACTTTATCAGAGATTCAAAAACAGATGGAAGTCTATCAGAAATATCATGGTCGTGCAATGTTTTATGGACGTCATCAGGAATGGTGTAGCTGTATCGAAGATGAATTAGTTAAAAAACATCGTATAATGTTCCAGGGGACTGATCAAAAACCGGATGGTGTTATAGAACAATTTCAACCTCAAGATATACAATCCATCAGTTGTTGTGTTTTGTTTGAAACGGTTGATCAATTATGGAATGCATACCATGAATTAGAAAATGATATGACTATGGTTGCCTATGATCAAGGATTAATTCGTATGGATGTTTATCATAAGGGCTACAAAAAAGGAACGGCATGTCAGTATTTGTATCAAAAGCTAGGAGTTTCTCAAGACAATACTTATGCTTTTGGAGATGGCATTAACGATATTGAAATGTTTGAACTGGTTGGACATGGTATTGCAATGGGAAATGCTGTGAATCCATTGAAGAAGGTTGCAGAATATGTCACAGATGATGTTGAACATCAAGGGATTGTTCAAGCATTTCAAAAGTATTTTGGCATAAAGGAGGAATAAAACAATGGCACTTGTACAAGTTGATTTTTTATCAGAGAAGTTAATGAGAACAGTCACAATTAATGCGATTATCCCAGTTGATAAAAATTCAAATCAGCCACAAAAGAAATTAAAAACTTTGTATTTACTTCATGGGATATTTGGTAATTATACAGATTGGGTATCAGGGACACGTATTCAAAGATGGGCACAGGATCATGATTTGGCTGTGATTATGCCTTCAGGAGAAAATAAATTTTATGTAGATAATGAAAACTCTCATGAATATTATTCACAATTTATTGGAGAAGAACTCGTTCAAATCACCAGAGCTATGTTTCCTCTTTCTCATAAGAGAGAAGATACTTTTATTGCAGGATTATCAATGGGTGGTTATGGAGCCATCATTAATGGTTTGAAATATCATCAGACTTTTGGCTATATTGCAGGATTATCTTCAGCTTTATTGATTGATACTTTTGTGAATGCAAAAGATGGAGATGATGTTCCATATATGTATAAAAGAAGTTATTTGACATCCGTTTTTGGAAATCTTGATGAACTCAAAGGAAGCGATAAAGATTATAAAGCTTTGATTGAGAAGTTAGATAAGAAAGATATTCCAGCTATGTATATGGCATGTGGTGTAGATGATCCTTTGATCAAAGAAAATAGAGATTATCGTGACTTCCTTAAAGCTCATGATATTTCAGTGACATATGAAGAAGGAAAAGGGGCACATGAATGGGATTTTTGGGATCGATATATTGAACATGTGCTAGCATGGTTACCAATTAATGAAAAAAATGAAGGGCTAAGTAGTGGACATATAGCATAAAAATGAAAAAAAATTAACTTGACCTCGAGTTAACTTTAGAGTGTATAATAAGCATGATGATGAATAGGAGGAAAAATTATGGCAAAAAAACTTGGTTTTGGATTAATGAGACTACCATCACTTGATGAAAATGATCCTTCAAAGATTGATATTGAACAAGTGAAGAAAATGGTTGATACTTTTATTGATAATGGTTTTACATATTTTGATACCGCTTGGATGTATTGTGGTTTTAATAGTGAAAATGCTGCAAGAGAAGCATTGGTAGAACGTCATGATCGTCAGAGCTATACACTAGCTACAAAATTACATTCTGGTTTTATTCAAACAAAAGAAGATAGAGATAAAATCTTTAATGAACAGTTGAAGAAAACAGGTGTAGAATATTTTGATTATTATTTACTTCATGATATTAATACACATAGTATTGAAATTTATAATCAATTAGATTGTTTTACTTGGATTCAAGAAAAGAAAAAACAAGGTTTAGTGAAAAAGATTGGATTCTCTTTCCATGATGGTCCTGAATTATTAGAAAAAGTTTTACAGGAACACCCAGAATTTGAATTTGTTCAATTACAAATCAATTACTTGGATTGGGATAGTGTTGGTGTACAATCACGTAAATGTTATGAAGTTGCAACTAAATATCATAAACCAGTCATTGTCATGGAACCAGTCAAAGGTGGAACTCTTGCGAAAGTTCCAGAAGAAGTTGAAAAGATGTATAAAGATTATCATCCAGATATGTCCGTTCCTTCTTGGGCTATTCGTTTTGCAGCAAGTCTTGATAATGTCATGATGGTTTTAAGTGGTATGTCAAATATGGAACAATTACAAGATAACATTTCATATATGAAAGATATGAAACCATTAAATGAGGAAGAATATCAATTGGTATATAAAGCTGTAGACATGATTAACTCAACAATTGCGATTCCATGTACAGGATGTTCATATTGTACAGAAGGTTGTCCAATGCATATTGCTATTCCTAAATATTTCTCTTTATATAATGCAGATTTACAGGAAGTGGAAGAAAAAGGATGGACACCTCAAGGTGAATATTATGCTAATCTTACAAAAACATTTGGTAAAGCTAGTGAATGTATTGGATGTGGTCAATGTGAATCTGTTTGTCCACAACATTTACCTATCATTGAAGATTTACAAAAAGTTGCTGCACATTTTGAAAAATAGAAACATTCAGAATCAGTTGAAAAGCTGATTCTTTTTTATGATGTCAAAAAGTTTGAAAAACGCATATATTATGTTATATTAGTTGGCATAAACATATGAAAAGGGGACGAGATATGAAAAAAAGAATAGGTATAACATGTAGTGAAGAATTACAAAATGATAAATACGTTCATTTCATTAATCATGATTATTTACATGGAATGATTGAAGCGGGAGCTGTTCCTGTTTTATTACCACCCATTCCTGTAGAAGATATTGAAATGCAAATTGAATCTATAGATGGTTTAATGGTTATTGGGGGTTGTGATGTCAATCCGTTGGTTTATAATCAGGAACCACAGCCATTATTAGGGGAAACAGATTATCCTAGAGATTTATATGAAATAGCTCTTATTCAGGCATGTGCCCAAAAGAAACTGCCTATCTTTGGTGTTTGTCGTGGATTGCAAGTCATCAATGTCGCTTTTGGCGGAACGCTTTATCAAGATCTTTCCTATGCTCCACAGAAAACTTTCTTACATTCTCAAAAAGAAAGAAAAGAATGTGCAAGCCATATAATGAAAGTTGAAAAAAATAGTTTTTTATATCCTATTTTTCAAGATAAAGGATATGTGAACAGCTTTCATCATCAGGCCATTGATCAGTTAGGTGAAAATTTAAAAGCAGTCGCATGGAGTGATGATCAAATTATTGAAGCGATTGAACATACATCTTTACCTGTGACAGCCGTTCAATTTCATCCTGAAGGTATGTGCGCAACAGATAAAAAAATGCAGGAAATCTTTAATCAGTTTATTAGACAATGTTAATGCTTTTTAAGCATTGTTAATGATGAAATTTAAGTATTAGATATTTGAAAAGACACGTTATATAATAAGAGCAGATAGGAGGTTATATAATGAAAGATGTAAAAACATTGTTCCCAATTGGAACTGAAAATACTGCATTTGCTCAATATTTTATTGGTCAAAGTTATTTGGCCCCACTAGCTGAAAGTTTACCAGTCAGCAACGTGACATTTGAACCAGGATGTAGAAATAATTGGCATATTCATCATAAAGGTGGACAAATTTTACTTGTGACTGATGGAAGAGGATGGTATCAGGAATGGGGAAAACCTGCCAGAGAATTAAAACCTGGTGATACTGTAGATATTCCACCAGAAGTGAAACATTGGCATGGAGCTGCAAAAGATAGCTGGTTTTCTCATATTGCTATTAGTGTACCTGCAGAAGGTGCCTCTAATGAATGGTTAGAACCTGTTACTAATGAAGAATACAACAAGTTATAGGTTCTAAAGAGGGCTTTGATATGGAAAAAGCAAAAGTTTATTTTATTAAAGATATCACACCAGAAAACTTGATCAAAGCATATGAAGTTTTAGGGAAAAAACTGGAAGGCAAAGTTGCAGTGAAAATGCATTCTGGTGAAAAAGGCAATCAGAACTATTTAAGACCTGAATTCGTGCAGGATGTCATCAAACATGTCAATGGGACTGTTGTAGAATGCAATACTGCCTATGCAGGAGCTAGAAATACAACAGAAAAGCATAAGAAGCTTATTGAAGAACATGAATGGACAAAGTATTTTCCATTTGATTTGTTGGATGAAACAGGACCAGATATGGAACTGGATATCCCTAATGGAAAAATCTTAAAGAAAAATTATGTTGGAAAAGATTTAGCTAAATATGATTCATTGATGGTCTTATCACACTTTAAAGGACATGCTATGGGTGGTTATGGAGGAGCATTGAAACAACTTTCTATTGGTTGTGCCTCATCAGCAGGAAAGACATTAATCCATACAGCCGGAGTGACAGATGATCAATATGTTTTATTTGATAATCTACCTGAGCAGGATCGTTTTCTCGAAGCGATGGCAGATGCAGCCTCAAGTGTTGTAGATTACTTTAAAGGTAATGCTGTCTATTTGAATGTGATGAAGAACATATCAGTAGACTGTGATTGTGATGGACATGCAGCACCACCATGCATGAAAGATATTGGTATTCTTGCAAGTCTTGATCCTGTTGCAGTAGATCAGGCATGTCTGGATTTGGTTTATCAATCAGATGATCAAGGGAAAGAAGCATTGATACAAAGAATCGAATCATTACATGGAGTTCATACTATTGAAGCAGCAGCTGATTTAGGAGTTGGAACACGTGAATATGAACTGATAGAAATAGAATAATTGTATAAACTCTATTTTCAGTAAATGATATATAAAATAAAAAAATCTAAGGCTTAAGATGAATGATATTCTAGGCTTTAGATTTTTTATAATTGATAAAGTAATGATTTTAAAGTGACTTCATTTTCTTTCAGATACCAACAGTAAAATGTAGCATGGGCTGCTTCATCCTCAATAGGAATAATGACTCTGTTTTGAGGCATTTGTTCTGTTTTCATCACATAATCAGATGTGAATGATGGTAAGGTGGAAAGTTCCACAAGATCATAAAAAACACTGCGATCATTTTGAATTAAAAACTTGGTGTTTGGCATTTTTTCTTTGTGCATCTGATGCCAGAATCCAATGTTAGACATCAATAACATTCTTTCACCATCCATTTCTTTAAGAGAAATGGCTTTTTTATGAATGAAGGGATGTGATTTTGGTAAAGAAAAGAAGAGATTTTCTTTCATGAAAGAAATACTTTCGATTTGTTCATCCTCAATACTATAAGGCATAATAATCATCGTGTATGTCTTCTCTTTTAAACCAGTTATTAAGACATTCATATCTCTAATCTCTGTTAAAATAGTTTTTTGAGGATAGGATTGAGAAACTTTTTGACCCAGATATTGCAATGGTGCTGGAGCGCAGGAACCAATAGAAAATGTATGCAATTTACGGTCAAATTCTATCAGTTGCTTTTTCATATCTTTTGCATCACTGACAATTCTTTTGGCATGTTTAACAGCAAGTAGCCCAGTTTCATTGAAATGAATTCTATTTTTTGTACGATAAAATAAAGGAACTTCCAATTCTTCTTCTAGTTTTTGCATTGAGCGTGTTAATACAGGTTGAGAAATATGTAATTGTTCAGCAGCTTTTGATAAAGTTTCATATTCATCAAAGGCTATTAAATGTATAAGTTGTTCTAGTTCAATCATTTTGATACCTCACTATTCTATTTCATTATAGCAGATTTCAATATTGATATTGTACAAATTTTATAAAAACACTTAAAATAAATGCTGAAAGAAGGTGAAGAGGATGATTTTTTACTATACTGCAACAGGAAACTGTTTGTATGTCGCAAGACAAATAGAAGATAATGTCTACAGTATTCCACAAGAATTAAAAAAAGAAAATCTTGAGTATAAAGATGATAAAATTGGTATTGTTGCTCCAATATATGCTGGAGAATTACCTCAGACAGTCAGACGTTTTATAGAAAAAGCAAAGTTTGATACATCTTACTTTTATATGTTGTTAACATATGGAAATAAAGACAGCGTTGCAGGTGTATGGAGTGAGAAGTTTTGTAGAAATCATGGAATAAAAGTTGACTTTATTCAAACAGTTTTGATGGTTGACAATTATTTACCTTCATTTGATATGGATGAACAGATGGCCATGAATAAACATGTCGATGAGCAAATTCAAAAAGCCAAAAAGAAAATAGACGAGCGTCAACAAAGCATTCCCCAACCAACACAGGAAGGCATAGAAGCTTATCAGATGGTCAGCCAAAGATTTGCTTTGCATCCTGAGCTGAATAATGGCGAAACAATTCAAATGACATTAAGGTGTGTAGGATGTAGCATTTGTGAACAGGTTTGCCCAATTGGAAATATCAAAATGGTCAATGGAAAAGCTCAAAGGATTTCTAAAACATGTGATTTCTGCTTGGCATGTGTTCAAAATTGCCCATTTCTTGCGATTGATTTAAAGATTGATAAGAATCATTCAGCAAGATATCGTCATCCAAAAATAACATTAAAAGATATTGTACAATCAAATCATCAGGGAGGAATAGAAAAATGAAAAAAACACTTTATTTAATGAGACATGGACAAACATTATTTAATTTACAACATAAAATTCAAGGATGGTGTGATGCACCATTAACACCATTAGGAATTAAACAGGCAAGAATTGCAGGAGAATATTTTAAAGATAATAAGATTCAATTTGATCATGCTTATTCTTCAACAGCAGAAAGAGCCTGTGATACTTTAGAAATTGTGACAGATTATCAAATGCCTTATACAAGAGTGAAAGGATTAAAAGAATGGAATTTTGGTGTTTTTGAAGGAAAAGATGAATGTTTAAATCCACCATTACCTTATGGAGATTTCTTTAAAGCATATGGTGGAGAAGGAGAAATGGAAGTTAGAGAAAGAATGTCTAAGACTTTAACTGACATTATGAATCAGGAAGATCATCAGATTGTTTTGGCTGTTTCTCATGGAGGAGCTTGTGCCCAGTTTTATCGTGCCTGGGAAAAATATGCAAAAGTTGAAAAGAAAGAAAGATTCTATAATTGCTGTATTTTAAAGTATGAATATGAAGATGGTATCTTTACATTAGTTGATATTATCAATAAAAATGTCACTGAGTAGAAATGGAAGTGAAGAGTGATGGATAATGTCAAGAAAAAGAAGTTCTTTCAGGCTGATGTTGATTTAATACATGGACCTATTTTTCAATCATTGATTACTTTTGCATTGCCTTTGTTTGTTTCCAATATTTTTCAACAATTATATAATACTGTAGATACAATGGTTGTTGGAAACTATTTGGGAGATGTATCTCTAGCTGCTATTGGATCATGTACTTCAATATATGATTTACTTGTTGGGTTTGCTTTAGGAATTGGAAATGGTTTAGCCATAGTGACTGCCAGAAGCTTTGGTTCTTCTGATAGAGAATTGTTAAAGAAATCAGTAGCTAGCTCCATAGTCATTGGAATTGTTGTATCCGTTGTTTTAACGACTATTGGAATGATTGGTTTATATCCTTTATTAGAGATTTTAAATACACCTGTAGATATTATTCAAGAAGCATATAGTTATATTTCAGTTATTGTTTTATTTATTATTGTTATGTTTGCATATAATTTATGCGCTGGTTTAATGCGAGCTATTGGAAACAGTGTGATGCCACTTGTTTTCTTAATTGTTTCATCATTACTGAATGTTGTATTAGATATTTTATTTATTACAACTTTTCAAATGGGAATTCAGGGTGCAGCCGTTACGACAGTGATTTCTCAAGGTGTCTCTGTTGTTTTGTGCATCATTTATATGATTAAGAAAACACAGATTTTATTACCATCAAAGAAACATTTTCAGGTAGATAAAGATTTATATAAAGAATTACTAGGACAAGGTTTCTCCATGGGATTTATGAGTAGTATTGTCTCTGCTGGATCAGTGATTCTACAATATGGTATTAATAATTTAGGATATTTGATTATTGCGGGACATACGGCTGCTAGAAAGCTCTATATGTTCTTCAATATGCCTTTTACTGCTATGGCTTTAGCTATATCAACTTTCGTATCACAAAATCGTGGAGCAAATCAGAGAGAAAGAATCCAAAAAGCCATGAGATATGCATATATTTATGATGTTGTGATGGCAGCAATTGTGACAGTTATTATTTTGTTGTTTGGTTCAAGTCTTGTGAAATTAATTTCAGGATCTAGTGAAAGTGTTGTTTTAGATAATGGAACACTCTATTTAACAATTGTTGGTCCATTTTATGCCATCTTAGGAATTTTGATGCAGACACGTTATGCTCTGCAGGGCTTAGGACAGAAATTATTGCCACTTATATCAAGTGTTATTGAATTTGTGGGAAAAGTTATCTTTGCATTCCTCTTTATTCCTCAATTTGAATATATGGCTGTTATATTCTGTGAACCAGTTATATGGTGTGTGATGTGTGTGCAACTTGTTTATTCTTTATATACAAATCCTTATATGAAGGGAATTAAAGAAGATTAGAAAATGCCATTTTTGGCATTTTTTAATAAATTAAGTTGTAATGATTGACATTACAATAAAACAGGTTATATTTCATATATAAAATGTAATGATGATTATTACAACTGGGAGGCTGTTATGACGACACATGAAATATTAAAAATTTTACAGGAAGAAATTCATACAGTTATTGTAGCAACTGTTGATAGTCAAGGGATTCCTTATACTTGTGCTATTGATTTAATGCTTTTAGAAGATGAAACGCTTTATTTTTTAACGGCTAGAGGGAAATCATTTTATCAAAGATTGATGAGTCATCCCAACATTGCTTTAACAGGATTAAAAGGTGAGGATACGATGTCTTCTATAGCGATTTCATTAAATGGTCGCGTTCGAAATATAGGTCATGAAAAATTGAAAGATATTTTTGAAAAGAATGCTTATATGAATCAAATTTATCCTCATTTAGAGTCAAGAGATGCTTTGGAAGTCTTTCAAATATATGAATGTCAAGGTGAGTATTTTGATTTAAGCCAAAAACCTATTTTCAGACAAAGTTTTTCAGTCGGCAAAGAAATATCAAGGCAAGGATATCAAGTGACAGATCAATGTATAGGATGTCAAAAGTGTTATCAGGTATGTCCACAAAGATGTATAGATATCAGTGTCAAACCAGTTATGATTCAACAAAATCATTGTTTGCATTGTGGTAAATGCTATGAAGTGTGTCCAGTGAAAGCTATTGAGAAGGTAGGTGTTTGATATGTTTGTTGATGATTATACTATATCCATAAAGAAGTTGACTAAGGCTATTCAGACATGTGAAGCTATTGTTGTTGGAGCAGGGTCAGGACTATCTACTGCTGCAGGTCTAACATATTCTGGTGAAAGATTTGAAAAATATTTTGCGGATTTTATTGAACGCAATCATTTACAAGATATGTATTCAGCTGGTTTTTATCCTTATCAAACTTTAGAAGAATATTGGGCATATTGGTCTCGACATATTTATTATAATCGTTATGTAGATGCCCCATTCAACACTTATCAATTGCTTTGGCAACTTGTCAAAGATAAAGATTATTTTGTGATTACAACGAATGTGGATCATCAATTTCAAAAGAATGGTTTTGATAAAAAAAGACTGTTTTACACTCAAGGAGATTATGGTTTATGGCAATGCTCTAAGGCTTGTCACCAACAAACTTATGATAATCAAGATATTGTCATTGAAATGCTTCATCAACAAGAAGATATGAAAATTCCTTCTTCTTTAATTCCTTATTGTCCAAAATGTGGAGCCCCCATGACTATGAATTTAAGATGTGATCAGACATTTGTGCAAGATATGGGATGGCATCAGGCCTTATCACGTTATGAAGAGTTTCTAAAGAAACATCAACATTCCAAAGTCCTTTATCTGGAATTAGGGGTTGGAGGTAATACACCAGTTATTATTAAGTATCCTTTTTGGAATTATGTACATCAAAATAAAAAAGCAATCTATGCCAATATGAATTTAAATGATGTTTATTGTCCTAAGAATATTCAAAAACAATCCATATTAATAGATAGTGGTATTCATGATACACTTATAAAATTATGGGAAGAAATGGGGAAAGAGAATGAATCAGATTGAAAGATTAACTTTTCTAGTTCAATATTTATTAGATGAAAAAAATATGAAAATTGATATTCCAGAAGAACATCAAGATTTATTTGATTTGTATCGTGCTTTGGTCAATGTGAGAGAAGCTGGAGAAGTTTCACAGGAGTTTTTAAGTATTCAAGATGAAATGTTGCAGGAAGAAAATATGAAGAAAGGAATTGTCTCTTTTGAAGATAAGATTGATCAAATGATTATCTGGCGTGGAGATATCACACGATTAAAGGTTGACGCTATTGTCAATGCTGCCAATAATCAGATGGAAGGATGCTTTGTGCCAGGTCATCAATGTATCGATAATGCCATTCATACTTATGCAGGTGTACAGTTAAGAAATGATTGTCATCACTTGATGCAGCAACAAGGTTACTTGGAACCTACAGGTCAAGCTAAAATCACAAAGGCTTATAATTTACCTTCTCAATATATTTTACATACAGTAGGACCGATAATAAGAGGAACTGTCACTCATAAGGATGAGGTGTTGCTTGCATCTTGCTATGAAAGCTGTCTGAGACTCGCTGAACAATATCAAGTTAAATCCATAGCGTTTTGTTGTATTTCAACAGGAGTCTTTCATTTCCCTCATAATCGAGCAGCTCAGATTGCTGTTGCAACAGTACAGAATTATCTTAAACATTCAACAATTGAAAAAGTGATTTTCAATGTTTTTAAAGAAGAAGATGAAAAAATATATAGACAATTACTAGATAAAAAAGATTCACCCGTTATCATATGAGTGAATTTTTTTATCTTTATATTTAATTGTAAAAAATGTATTTTTAAAGAAGTTCAATGATATGATTTTCAATTTCATAGGGTGTCACTAATGGTTCAAATCTTTCAATGACGTGACCTTCACGATCTAATAGAAATTTAGTAAAGTTCCATTCTATTCTTTGAGATAAACCTGGTTTTTGATGCTCTTTTAAATATGTATAAACAGGAGATTCTAAAGGACCATTAACATCAATTTTTTTGAATTGAGGAAAGCTCACACCATATGTATCAGCACAAAAGGACATGATTTCTTCCATTGTCCCAGGAGCTTGTTCACCAAATTGATTACATGGAAAGTCTAAGATCGTAAATCCCTGTTCATGATATTTTTCGTAAAGGTCTTCTAAATGATCATATTGTTCGGTAAATTCACATTCTGTAGCTGTATTGACAATCAATAAAACTTGCCCTTTATATTTTGATAACTTTTCCTTTTGATTGTAACTATTCATAACTTCTATATCATATATATGCATTTTTATCACCATTTTCAATATATCAATTTCAACTTCAAAAGTCAAAGAATGTACTTGATAAAATATTAAGTAAAATTCATAATAATTTATTGACATATTATCATAAACGGTTTATTATGTAACTGTTCAAAAACGAACAATAGGAGGCGCCACATATGATTGTTCATACGAGACAAGGTGATAAGAAGTATTTTAGTTTAGGCATGCATACATTTATTATTAAAAAATATAATTCGTTATTTGAGGAATTATTAAAAAAGTATAATATTAGTCAAATTGAAGTTGATGTATTGGCTTTTTTAGCTAATAACCCTGAATATCAGTATGCACAAGATATAGCTAAAGTCAGAGGCATTTCGAAAAGTCATGTCTCAATGGCTATTGAAAAATTAGTTAAACGTGGATATATTAGTAGAAATCCAGATCCACAAAATAGACGTTGTAATGTTTTGCGTGTTGAAAAGGAAGCTCAAAATATTGTTAAGGACATCCAAAATATTCAACATTCTTTTAATCAAATGTCATTTCAGGATCTTTCTTTGGATGAAATCGTTACCTATCATGAAGTTTTACAGAAGATTTATCATAATCTAGGAGGTGGTCATGGTGAATGAACGATTAGAAAATGAAAAAATATCAAAATTACTTTTCTCTATGGCATTACCTGCAATTTTAGCACAATTAGCAACATTGATTTATAATACGGTTGACCGCATTTATATTGCAAGATTAGCTGATGGAGCATTAGGAATTGCAGGAATTGGGCTATGTACTTCAGTCATTACAATTATTACTGCCTTTACTAATCTTTTTGGACGTGGAGGTGCTCCATTGGCATCTATTCGTCTTGGGGAAAAAAGACCAGAATTGGCTGAAAAAATATTAGGAAATTGTTTTTCTAGTTTAATTATTTCATCAATTATTATTATGCTTATTCTACAATTTTTTGGAGCCCAAATTTTAACTTTATTTGGAGCAAGTGAAAATACTTTACCTTATGCTATGGATTATATGCGTATCTATAGTTTAGGAACTATTTTTGTTCAGTTAAGTGTAGGCTTAAATTATTTTATTAATGCTCAAGGATATACTAAATATGGAATGTTAACATTACTTATTGGTGGTATTTTGAATATTATTTTAGATCCTATATTTATTTTTGTATTTCATATGGATGTAGCTGGAGCTGCTATTGCAACAGTGATTTCACAGTTTGTTTCATGTGTTTGGGTTATGAAATTTTTATGGGGAAAACAGACAACAATTAAAATAAAAAAAGAACATATGAAACTTGATTTAGAGATAATGAAAAAAGTTGTAGGATTAGGTTTTTCACCATTCTTTATGAATGCTACAGAAGGTGTTTTGCAGGTTTCTTTTAATCGACAATTATTATTTTTTGGTGGGGATATAGCTGTAAGTGCTATGACCATTATGTTATCAATGAATCAGATTTTACAGTTACCAATGGAAGGAATTGCTCAAGGAACACAACCTATCATTAGTTATAATTATGGTGCTAAAAATTATGATCGTGTGAAAAAAACAATTTCTTTGGCTATTAAAGTTTCACTGATTTATTCTGTTATCGGTGTTTTGTTGATGGAATTATTACCTGGTTTCTTTGTTCGTCTATTTGCAAACGAACCTCAACTTATTGAGCTTTCAAATCAAATGTTAAGAATTTATATCTTTGGTTTTATTATAATGGGTGCTAACTCTACATATCAGCAAACATATACATCCTTGGGATTTGGAAAACGTTCGTTTTTCTTTGCATTTTATCGAAAGATTATTTTATTGATTCCTTTGATTTATATTTTACCACTCTTGATTCCAAATGGCGTCTTTGCTGTTATGTTAGCTGAACCATTGTCAGATTTGATTACAACAATAACAAATACTTTTGCATTCCGTTCATTTATGAAAAAGAATTTACAGACTGAACTATCATGATCTCATGATGGTTTTTTCTTTAGAAAAAGATAGGAATATGATAAAATGAGAAAAAAGAATGTGAGGGATAGTATGAAAAAAGCAGTTATATTTGATATGGATGGACTAATGATTGATAGCGAAAGGGTAACATATAATGAATATGTCAAGAAGTTAGAGCAATTAGGTCGCTATGATTTTACAGAAGAGCTTTATAGAAATTGCTTGGGTAAAAATAAACAGGGGATTTGTCAGGTGTTTATTGATCATTATGGAGAAGACTTTCCTATGACAGAAGTCTGGAATGATGTTCATGTATGGATTGATGAAAGTTTAAGACAATATGTTCCTAAAAAGAAAGGGTTAGTAGAATTACTAGAATACTTAAAAGCAAATAATTATAAAACAATTGTGGCAACATCAAGTGGGAGAACACGTGTTGATGAAATCTTAAAAAATGCAGATTTAACAAAATATTTTGATGATACAATTTGTGGAGATGAAGTGACTCATGGTAAACCTCATCCAGAAATCTTTTTAACAGCATGTCAAAAACTGGATGTAAAACCAGATGAAGCTTTGGTTTTAGAAGATAGTGAAGCTGGTATTTTAGCAGCACATGACGGACATATTGATGTGATTTGTGTCCCTGATATGAAATATCCAGAACCTCAGTTTGTTGAAAAAGTGACAAAAATTGTTGATTCATTAGATGAAGTAATTGATTATTTAAAAGCACAATAAAAGAAGATGTCATAAAGTAGAGTTAATGTGAATGAACATCTATAATGACAAAGGGTATACAATTACTGGAATCTAGATTATTGTGAGTGCAATCACACACCAAATAATTGAAGAGTTATGAAGATAGAGACTCTATTTGAAGTACAAAGGACGTTAATGAATGCGTCCTTTTTTATTGGTCATCTAAAATAAGTTCATCTAAAAAAGTAAGATGAATCAATTATTTTGATATTTTTAAAAGGGTACCAATTTTCAATTGAACCAGTACCTTAACTTAATCCTTAAAATCTTATATCATTCTTATTGACTATAATTATCATTTCATAGTTTTGATTATCTATTTTGTTGGAAATTTATCGCCTTCGATGAGTCCAAAATGTACAAAGGCATTATATAGACCATCCTGATCAACATCGTCAGTAACATAATCAGCCATAGCTTTGATTTCGTCACCACCACTACCCATGACTACACCAACATGACAATATTCCAACATTGGAATATCAATTTTAGCATCACCAAAGGCGAGGGTATCTTCTATGCTGGCATGAAGATATTTCAGAAGTTCATCAATTGCATGAGCTTTAGTAATGTTTTTAACACCTAAATCACCAAATAAAGCAACTTCTCCTTTTCCTCCCCAAGTACCTGCTTTTAAATCAGGAAACTCTTTAATAGAATCCAAATGATCTTGATAACTATTTAAAATAAAGCTGACTTTATTTAAATCATCACGATATAATTCTCCACCATAAATCATATCAGGGAAGATATCACGAACTGTTAACTCATCAGCGTTATCTTTTCCTTTTCTTTTACAATATTCCTTAATAACAGGATTGCCTTTTTCTTCAAAATTTTCACTTGCAAATAAACCATTATTACTTTCAAGATAAAATTCTAAATGTCTGGATTTCAGCCAATCAACAATATGATGGCATTGTTCCAATGTAATAAGTTGATGCATCACAACATGTCCTTGATGTTCTACATAGCTTCCATTACCTTCAATCATCCCATCTAATCCAATATTCCAAATATAGTCATAGACTTCACCTTTACTTCTTCCTGTGCAGATATACACTTTATGCCCATTGGCACGAGCTTGTTGGATGGCAATGGCAGCAGATTCAGGTAATTTGTTTTCATAGTCTAATAATGTTCCATCAACATCAATAAATACGATTTTACTCATTTTTTTCACTCCTTTGCTTTGATACCTTTATTATAGAAAACAATATATACAAAGCTATATGTTTTTATGAAATAGAAAAAATATGCAGAAAAAAAGATATGAACTTCTATTTTCATGAAAAAAATTTATCATATAAAAAATATATCTCTCATAATAAAAGAGATATATTTTGTCAAACCAATAAACAAGAAATCATAATTCTATTTTGTGATTATGTTTTAAACAGGCAATCGCTTCAGCAACACTATGCACATGATACTGGGCAATATCTTTTAATGTTTGAGGGGCATCTACAAAAGTGATAGGAATATCAACATTTGTCAGCATAGGCAAATCGTTATAGGAATCACCAATACCAGCTAAGCTTGTGATTTGATAATATTCCTTGATCTTTTGTAAGGCAGCACCTTTAGAACATCCACGAGGAACAATATCAATGGAATCAGTATTTTGAAATCCTTCAATGACTGGATAGAATTGATTGATTTTTTGTGTTTGCTGATATGCTATTTCTTCATCGTGAAAAACTAGAGATATTCCTAGAACAGAATGTTTAATATCATAAATATTAGAAAATAAGAGACACTCATCATCAGGAAATTCTTTTTGTGTTTTATATGTTTGATAATCATCAGAGTGAATAATAATGATAGATTGATGATGATATTGCTGATAGAGTTGATGAATGGTTGTATCTAGAATTGTTTGTTTATAAAGAATGTTATAATCACGATTTAAAATCAAAGCACCACTGGTGATAATATAAAAATCAGGCTGAATATTTTCAAATAATTGAACAACACCCTGATAGGGACGTCCACTGCATAAACCAAAGAGATGTCCATGACTTTGATAGTTATGAATAGCCTCGCAATCTTCATCAGAAATATGAGGATTTCTTTCATGAAAAAATAAAGTACGATCGATATCACTTGCTAGAGCTTGCAACATAATAAACACCTTCTTTCTTTATTTATTTTTATTTTATATCATTTTATGCAAAATGAACATCTTAAAATCTTTGTCATCATCTTAAAAAATGTTATGATACATATAAGGAGGATAATATCATGAGACCAAAAATACATTTTACAGCCCCTTATCATTGGATTAATGATCCCAATGGTTTAATTTATTATCAAGGAAAGTATCATATTTTTTATCAACATTTTCCATATGAGAATTTTTGGGGAACCATGCATTGGGGACATGCGACAACTGAAGACTTTCTTCATTTTCAACATTATCCCATTGCCTTATATCCATCAAAACTTTATGACCATAATGGCTGCTTTTCGGGTTCAGCTATTGAAAAAGATGGAAAGTTATATCTTTATTATACAGCTATTCGTTATGCGAAAGAAAATCCTGAATATGTGCATATTCAATACAGTGATGATGATTTAATTGCATCACAGGCATTAATGATATCTGATGATGGATTCCATTTTGATAATAAAGATGGAAAACAAAAGATTATTGATGTTATAGAAGATGAAACATTAGGGGATGTCAGACATACAAGAGATCCTAAAGTCTGGAAAATGAAGGATGGTAAATATGCTCTTATTGTAGGCAGCAAAGTTCCAAGTGAGACAGGATATAGTGGAGAAGTTTTATTATATGAAAGTGAAGATGCTGTTCATTTTACATATAAGAATCGCTTTTTAGATGATCGTATTGGAGATATGTGGGAATGTCCGGATTTATTTGAAATTGATGGACAATATTTTATGATTTTCTCACCTGAACATATCAATCAGCCACCACAACCTGACAGCAATGCTGTTATTATGCCTGTAAGCTTTGATGAGGAAACGATGACAATCACCAAGCAGGGTGATTATATGTATCTGGATTATGGTTTGGATTTTTATGCACCGCAAACATTTTTAGATGAAAATCATCAACGTACAATGTTAGGATGGATGCGTATGCGTGAGCCAGTCAAAGGTGAACCATGGACAGGATTGTATATTTTACCAAGACATTTGACTTGTCATCAGGGTCATATTTATCAATCTATCCATCCGCATGTTCAAAAATATTTTAACAAGAAGGTAAAACAAGCTCATTTAAAACAACCATTTTATATGCATGTACAATGCAATGATCAAAGCTATATCAATTTTGGAGGTATGAAACTCTATATTGAGAATGATTGCCTTGTTTGTGATCGCCAACAAGTATCTATTGTTCATGAGAAAGTATGTCAGATCAATGCAACACCAAAATTAAATCAACAATATAATTTAGAAATCTATTATGATTATCATATTTTTGAGATTTATATCAATGGTGGATATTATGTGTTGAGTCAACTTGTTTATGATTTAAGTGATGAAATGACTTTTGATAATGTTGATATTCAAGAAATTAGAGTCCATTCTCATAACTGAAAATGATTGGTTTTATAAAGAATTAAGGTGATTGTATGTATATTGAAACGCAAACACAATATTCACAATTTGAAAGCGACGAATTGACTGATTTATTAGGAAAGATGACGTTTCAGATTAATAATTTTGGTTTATGGCAGAGTCAAAAAGATACCAAAGCCAGTTACATTTCCAATGATATAGAAATTGTATATTATAAAGAAGGCGGTTCTACTACCATTGTGGGTGATAAGAAATATATCTGTCCTCCAGGAAGTTTTTTAATTATTGAGCCATTTCAATTAAATACATCTATTAATGAGGGTTATGATCGTTATGCTTATTACTACTTTCATTTTGATATTGAACCAGCTTACTTAAAACATGCCTTTCTTTCCTTGTTAATGAAATATGGTCATGTTATAGAGGCATATGAAATTGATTATACAGAAATGTTTGATCGTTTATATTTGGAAGCTCAAAGAAAAGAGCTGGGATATTCAAGTATTATTACTTCAGCATTAATCCGATTACTTGTTCAAATGACAAGAGCTCAATTAAAAAGAGGTCAAGATCATTCTATAGAAATTGTTGAATCTCCTTATATCCAGCTGGTGAATGAAGCTATCCAATACATTCAAGATCATTTATGTGAATCTATTCGTGTCACAGAAATAGCGCAGACTTTAGGTGTTTCTACAAGTGTCTTATATAAGGCATTTATGAGTGTTTTGGACATACCACCTGTAAAATATATTCATCAGCAGAAAATTCAATATGCACAAAAACGTCTGATGTTTGATCGAAGTGTCACAGAGATTGCACAGGAACTCGGTTACTCATCTGCCTATCATTTATCAAAAACATTTAAAAAAATTGTAGGTGTGAGTCCTAAAGATTATAAAAAAGCTATCAGAACACCTAAAATGTAAAATAGAAGAATAGAGTTTCTCATTTTATAGAAATGGGAACTTGTGAAATAAAAAACATATACGAAAAAGTATATGTTTTTTATTGAAAAGAGTATGTTTTATATATTTGTAAGTGTTATCATAAGGGCGAGATGAAATGATGAAGAAAAGGAGAAAAGTATGAAATTATTAGAACCCATTCAAGTAGGAAAAATCACATTAAAAAACAGAATTATGTTTCCACCAATGACAACTGGATATGAAGAAAGAGATGGATCTATTGGTGAACAAAGTTTTCATTTTTATAAGAGATTAGCTCAGGGAGGAGTCGCTTATATTGTTTTAGGAGATGTTGCTCCAGTGAATACAGTTTCACCAACACCAAAATTATTCCATGATGGACAAATAGAAGCATATAAAAAATTGGCTGATGCTTTACATGAATATGATTGTAAGTTAGGTATCCAATTATTCCATCCTGAATATGATGTGGATGCTTTAGCTGAGTTATTTAAAAAAGGAGATATGCAGGCAGCGCGTGCTAAATTACATCATGATATGTTGCATTATATTGATGAAGTCACTGAAGAACAATTAAATAATATTTTAGAGAAAATGGGTGCCTGTGTGAAACGTGCTTATCAGGCTGGTGTTGATGTTATCGAAGTACATGGAGATCGTTTGGTTGGATCTTTATGTTCAACAATTTTAAATCATCGTCAGGATCAATATGGAGGGGCATTTGAAAACAGAATTCAATTTGCTTTAAATGTTGTAAAAATTATTAAAGAAAGTGCACCTGATATTTGTATTGATTATAAATTGCCTGTGATTACTGTGAACCCAGATGGAACATTACGTGGTAAAGGTGGTTTGTTAATTGAAGAAGCTGTTGAGTTTGCAAAAAGATTAGAGCAGGCTGGTGTAGATATGATTCATATAGGGCAGGCGAATCATACCGGAAATATGAATGATACGATTCCAGCTATGGGAACAACACCTTATTGTTTTATGTCTCATTATACAAAACAAATTAAAGAAGCTGTGTCAATTCCTGTTTCTTCAGTAGGACGTATTTTAACACCTGAAAATGGTGAATCATTAATTGAAAATGGTGTCTGTGATATTATTGGTTTAGGACGTTCTTTATTAACTGATCCGGATTATGTGAAGAAATTAGAAACAGGTGACATCTCACGTATTCGTCATTGTATGATGTGTAACAAAGGGTGTACAGATGCTATTCAAAACAGACAATTCTTAAGCTGTGTCTTAAATGCAGAAAATGGTTATGAATATGTCAGAGTCATCACACCAGCTCAAAACAAGAAAAAAGTTGTTGTTGTAGGTGGTGGACCAGCAGGTATGGAAGCAGCACGTGTGGCGAAGGAAAAAGGACATCATGTTGTTTTATTTGAAAAAGAAACAACATTAGGTGGTCAGTTAAATATTGCTGCCATGCCACCAAGAAAATATGAAATGAATAGAGGACTTCATTATTTAACAAATGAAATGAAAGAATTAGATATTGATTTAAGATTAGGACATGAAGTTTGTGCACAATGTGTTTTAGAAGAAAACCCTGATGTTGTGATTGTGGCAGTAGGAGCTTCTAATATCATGCCTGCTATTGATGGCGCTAATTTACCACATGTTTATGATGCATGGAAAGTTTTAAATCATGAACAATTACCAAGTGGTAAAGTCGTTGTCATTGGTGGAGGTCTAGTAGGTGCAGAGACAGCAGAAATGCTAGCACAAATGGGAGCAGATGTGTCAATTGTAGAAATGATGGATACGATTGCCAAAGAAGAATCTACAACTGTTAGACCAACAATGATGGCAGATTTTGAAAAACATGGTGTACAACAATATGTGAAAACAAAAGTTACTGCTATTACAGGAAATCATGTTGAAGCAGAGAACGAAGATGGTCAAGTTTCTATTCCTTGTGATTATGTTGTTATGGCTGTAGGAGCAAAACCTAATACTTTTGATACATCATTATTAGAAGAAAAAGGTATTGAAGTGCATGTTGTAGGAGATTGCCATGATAAAGCAGCAGATATCAATCATGCGATTGAAGAAGGATATCTAGCAGCTAATGGAATTGAATAGGAGATTGATAATATGAAATACCCACATTTATTCGAACCTATTCAGATAGGAACACAAACAGTCAAAAATCGTATTTTTATGCCACCACTTTCAACCAATTTAGGAAATAAAGGTTATGTGACAGATGAACTGGTTGAGCATTATAAGGCAAGAGCTAGAGGTGGTGTAGGGCTTTTCGTAACAGAAGTTGTGACAGTGGAACCAACGTATGTTTATTTACCTGGGGATATGTCTATCTATGATGATTCATTTATTGAAGGCTGGAAGAAACTCGTTGATGGTGTTCATGAATATGGAGCCAAAATATTACCACAGTTATTTCATCCTGCTTACATGGCTTTTCCTATTCCAGGAACACCTCAGCTTATTGCACCATCACATGTTGGGCCTTACTATGCAAAATCAGCACCACGCCCTGTCACAAAAGAAGAGCTAAAAGTTATTATTCAACAGTTTGCTGATGCAGCCAAAAGAGTTCAGCAGGCTGGTGGAGATGGTGTTGAAATTCATGCTGCACATGCCCATGGATTATTAGGAGGATTTTTATCACCACAGTATAATAAGCGTACAGATGAATATGGTGGAAATCTAGATGCACGTCTAAAATTAACTTTGGAAGTTGTTGAAGCTGTGAGACAAGCCTGTGGAAAAGATTTTATCATTGATGTGCGTATCTCAGGTGATGAATATAGTGATGGCGGTCTCAATCTTAATGATATGATTTATGTGTCTAAACAATTAGAAGCTCAAGGGGTAGATATGTTACATGTTTCTGGTGGAACAACAATTGCAAGAGGAAGTTCAATTCCAGCACCAGGAACACCAATGGGATCACATAGTGCTTTATCTGCTGAAATCAAAAAATATGTGTCTATTCCAGTGACAACAGTAGGACGTATTACAGAACCATGGCTTGCTGAAGAGCTTATTGCCAATCATAAAGCAGATGCCTGTATGATTGGTCGTGCTAATCTTTGTGATCCTGAGTTTGCTATGAAAGCACAAGCAGGAAAACCTGAAGATATTCGTCCATGTATTGGTTGTTTGCGTTGTCTTAATGGTATTATGTTTGGCAAACCAATAGCTTGTACAATGAATCCTTCATTTGCTTTGGAAAATGAGGAAACATTAACTGAGGCAGAACAAAAGAAGAAAGTTCTTGTTATTGGTTCAGGACCAGCTGGAATGGAAGCAGCCTATATCGCAAAAAAACGCGGACATGAAGTTGTCTTATGTGAAAAAGAAGCAGAAATGGGTGGAGCATTAAGAATTGCCAGTGTTCCTATTGGGAAACAGGATTTATGTCAGGTCATCAAATGGATGCAACATCGTTTACAACAGGCTGATGTCGATATTCGTTTGCAAACAACAATCACTTTAGATATGTTAAAACAGGAATATCAGGATTATGAAGTCATCGCTGCCACTGGTGCGAAACCAATCATTCCTCATCATTTGACAGCATTTCAACAATGGATGAGTGCGGATGATATTCTATCAGGAAAAGCATTCCCAGGTAGAAAGATTGTGATTATTGGAGGAGGTTCAGTTGGTTGTGAATTGGCAGATTATTTAGCACCTTTAGTTAATGATCGTTTCCCTAGAAATCGTGATATTACTGTGATTGAAATGGATCATGAGATTATGCTTCAGGAATCTGGACCAGGACGCTCTTTGCTTGTTCAAAGATTGATGAAAAAAGGTGTTCATATTCAAGTGAATGCCAAAGTGACAAAAGTCACTGAAAATCAGATAACTTATATCCAAAATGGTATTGAACACACTATTGATGATGCCGATACGCTTGTTTTCGCTTGTGGTTATCAACCAGATACAGCATTGGAAGATATGTTCAAAGCAGCACAAGTCAGCTATCATATGATTGGTGATGCACACCAAGTTGGTAATATTAAAGATGCCATCCAAGAAGGATATAACATAACAAAAGCTATTTAAATCGAGGGCAATTCTACGGAATTGCTCTTTTATATTGGTTTTGATAACAGAATATAGGGTTATGATATAGAAATCCATGAACATAACTATTATAATAATGATTTGAAAGGCAGGGAGTCAAAGTGGATCGTATTGATTTGACAGATGTGAAGGATAAATGGAAAAGAAAAAATCAAATTCTTTTTTCAAGAGAAAGTGCCTGTTTACAGGATTTATTAGTAAATATCAGAAAACAATCCCATCAGACTCTGGTTTTATGGGCATTGAAATTTGCTGAAGAAATTGCTTTGACATTACAAAATAAATACCCTGACGATCATCGCCCTACGACTGCGATTGAAAAAACACGTGAATGGGCAAGAGGGGATATCAAAATGCCCGAAGCTAAAAAGGCGATACTTGCAGCACATGCAATGGCTAAAGACATCACAGATGTATCAGATCAGGCTTTATGTCATGCTATTGGGCAGGCGTGTGGAACGGTACATGTAGAAACACATGCGATAGGACTGGTTTTCTATGAATTAACAGCCACAGTCAGACTATATGGGATTGATGATTGTGAACCAATGTTGATCAAAAGAATCAATGAATATCAGTCGTATCTTCCTGTATGTGCACAACATATTCATCAGTATCAATGGGCTAAATTTATAAGTGATGATCCTCATGCAAATAAAGAATATTTATTGTGGTTAAAACGTAAATAAGTTTGAAAAACTCGTTGTTTTTTCATTTTATTGTTAATTCATAAAAGAAGGGGGAAATGATGATAATGACACAACAACAAATAGCATTACTCGTTTTTTTAATTATCGGAGGATTGGGGCTCATATTTTTGATTGTTGGAGTTATTTTGGCATTATTGCAGAAAAGAAAAATAAAACTTTGCCAAGAGATGACACATGGCGTTGTTGTTGATTATTGTTATAGGGGCAATGGCGTGATTGTGCCCATTGTTGAGTATCGTGTATTTGGAGAAACTTATAAGAAAGTTAGGACTTTTCGTGGATATCTGATGAAAAGCTGGAAAAGAAATGGTCAGCCATCTGTTCAAGTGACGAAAAATGATTATTTGTCTATTTCTGGTGGTAGAATGGGACAAAATGATGCGCAATATATGTGGCCAATGGGTTCAAATTTATCTGTGTATTATAATCCTTTGAAACCTCAAATGGCTTATGTTGAAAAAGTACCAGAACGTCAATCAATAGTTGCAATTATTTTTATAAGTTTAGGAGTTTTTTTGATCGTATTATCTATACTCATAGCTTATTTGATATCATTATAAAAGCAGTATAATCTGCTTTTTTGTTTATATAACATCAAGAATAATTGATAATAAGTTTGCATTTTCATAAAAATATTTATTAAATTTTGAAAAAATAAAAATTAATGTTGACAAAATAAAAACATCCATGTATCATAAACGCATATTCAAACAAATCGCTGATCAGGAAAAGTAATTTCTTGAACGCTTCAAGCGAGGTAGTACAGAGTGGAAGGCTACTAAGTGGAAAGGAATGAAACGCACCTGTGAGAGTCCATTGGAAATAAGAGTATAATGGAACGTAACCTGCGTTAAAGGGAAGAGGGGTTAGATATAATATCTAACAACTAGAGTGGTACCGCGTATATATACGTCTCTGGAATAATCCAGAGGCGTTTTTTTATTTGAGTGAGAGGGTGATGACATTGCGGCGATTTCAAAAATGTAAATTAGGAATAAACATCATAAATATAAATAAAAAGAAAAGGAGAATGAAACAATGGAAAAGAAACAATATAAAAAAGTCGTTTTAGCTTATTCAGGAGGATTAGATACATCAATTATTATTGCTTGGTTAAAAGAAAATTATGGTTGTGAAGTTATTGCTGTGGCTGGAGATGTTGGTCAAGGAGATGAACTTGACGGATTAGAAGAAAAAGCTTTAGCTACAGGAGCTTCTAAATATTATTGTGCTGATTGTAAGGAAGAATTTGTCAATGATTTTATCTTCCCGGCTATCAAAGCTAATGCTGTTTATGAAGGAAAATATCTTTTAGGAACTTCACTTGCAAGACCTATCATTGCTAAAAAATTAGTGGAAATTGCCAAAAAAGAAGGTGCTGATGCCATTTGTCATGGTTGTACAGGTAAAGGAAATGACCAAGTCAGATTTGAACTCACAATCAAAGCTTTTGCGCCAGAATTAGATATCATTGCACCATGGAGAGTATGGGAATTAAAGAGTAGAGAAGATGAAATTGAATATGCTGAAGCTAGACATATTCCATTAAAAATCAATAAGGAAACAAATTACTCTAAAGATAAAAACTTATGGCATTTATCACATGAAGGATTAGATCTTGAAAATCCAGCTAATGAACCAATGTATGATAAGATTCTTGAATTAGGAGTGACACCAGAAAAAGCACCTGACAAACCAACATATATTACTTTAACTTTTGAAAAAGGAATTCCAGTTGCTTTAAATGGTGAGAAAATGAATGGTATTGATTTAATCACTGCTTTAAATAAGATTGGTGGAGAAAATGGTATTGGTATCATTGATATGGTTGAAAACAGATTAGTTGGTATGAAATCTAGAGGTGTCTATGAAACTCCAGGTGGAACAATTCTTTATAAGGCACATGCAGATTTGGAAGAAATCACAATTGATAAAGAAACACAACATTTTAAATATCAGGTTTCTCAAAAATTAGCTGATATTTTATATAATGGTCAATGGTATACACCATTAACAAAAGCATTGCTTGCTTTTATTGATGAAACACAAAAGACTGTCAATGGAGAAGTGAAATTAAAATTATATAAAGGAAATATCATTGGAGCAGGTATGACTTCACCAGATACTTTATATAGTGAACAGACAGCTTCATTTGGAGAAGATGAAGATTATAATCAAATGGATTCTCAAGGATTTATTAATTTATATGGTTTACCTATTAAAGTGAAAGCTTTATTAGATCAACAAAGAAAGAAATAGGAGTTGAAAATATGGCGTTATGGGCAGGGAGATTTAAAAAAGAAATCAATGCAAATGTGAATGCTTTTAATTCATCAATATCGTTTGATGCAAGAATGTATAAACATGATATTATGGGGAGTCAGGCACATGCCAAAATGTTAGCCAAACAAGGTATTATTTCTCAGCAGAATTTAACTGAAATTTTAAAGGGATTGGATGAAATCTTATGTGAATTGGAAAATGGAGATTTGCTATTTGATCCTAATGCTGAAGATATTCATATGTTTATTGAGGCAGAATTGACAAAGCGATATCCCGAAAGTGGGAAAAAACTTCATACTGCAAGATCACGTAATGATCAGGTGGCTTTAGATTTAAGGTTATACACACGTGATGAAATCAAAGATATTCAGGATATGTTAATGGAATTGATGCATGTGCTTTTAGATCAATCCAAACAGCATACGCATACGATTATGTGTGGCTATACGCATTTGCAGCGTGCTCAACCCATAACATTTGCTCACCATTTAATGGCTTATGTTGAAATGTTTTATCGTGATTATACAAGATTGGATGATTGTATGAAACGACTCAATGTTTCACCATTAGGTAGTGGAGCCTTAGCGACGACAACATATCCTATCGATCGTCATTTTGTAGCACAGGAACTTCATATGGACGATATTATGTATAACTCATTAGATGGTGTCAGTGATCGTGATTATACGATTGAACTAGCTAATGATCTTGCTATGATTATGATGCATTTATCACGTTTTAGTGAAGAGATTATTCTATGGTGTTCATGGGAATTTAAATATATTGAACTGGATGATGCGTATGCGACAGGATCAAGCATCATGCCACAAAAGAAAAATCCAGATATTGCGGAACTGGTCAGAGGAAAAAGTGCTAGAGTCATCAATGATGTGTCAACATTGTTGACAATGATGAAGGGTTTACCACTTGCTTATAATAAAGATATGCAGGAAGATAAGGAAACTTTATTTGATGCGATTGATCAGGTGAAATTATGTTTACCAGTTTTTAGCGATATGATCAAAACCATGAAAGTTCATGTTGAACGTATGAAAGAATGTGCTGCTAAGGGATTTATTAATGCAACGGATTGTGCAGATTATCTTGTTAAAAAAGGAAGAGCTTTTAGAGATGCCTATAAAACAACAGGACAACTGGTTGCCTATTGTATTGATCATGATGAAGTATTAGAAACATTGTCACTAGATGTCTATCAATCATTTGATGAAGTTTTTAGTGAAGATATTTATCAGGCGATTTCATTATTGACATGTGTTGAAAATCGTATGGTAGATGGGGGACCAGCACCACAGACATGCCAAAAAGCAATCGCAAGAATGGAAAAACAATTGGAGGCGTTGAAACATGATTAAAGTTGGAATCATTGGAGCGAGTGGTTATGCAGGAGCAGAATTATATCGCTTATTGCTGAATCATCCACATGTTGAAATTGTTGCTATCAGTTCTCAAAGTTATGAAGGAAAGATGATTTCTGATTTATATCCATCATTTTATGGAGTCTTTGATATGATACTCACAAATGATCAGGAAGTGATTGAAAAAGCAGATATTGTTTTTGCATCACTGCCACATGGACTGAGTGAAAAGTATGCCAAACAATGTGATGAACAAGGAAAGAAATTCATCGATTTAGGAGCTGATTTCCGTTTAGATCAAGAAAAAGATTATCAACAATGGTATCAACATGATTACCAATATCCACAATTACATCAAAAACAGGTTTATGGTTTAAGTGAAGTCAATCGTGAAAAAATTAAACAAGCGTCAATCATTGGTAATCCAGGATGTTATCCAACATCTATTACTTTGGGGTTATACCCATTATTAAAAAATCATATGCATAAAGATGAAAAGATTATCATTGATTCTAAATCTGGAACAACAGGTGCCGGGAAGACACTCACAGAAGATACACATTTCCCTAAATGCAATGAGTCATTTCATCCATATAAAATAGCAAGTCATCGTCATACACCCGAAATTGAACAGGAATTATCAAAAATGGCTAATCAAGCTATTCATGTGATGTTTACACCACATCTGTTACCAGTGAATCGTGGTATTGTTTCAACGATGTATGTTTCATTAAAAGATGATGTTGATTTTGATGATGTTTATCATATCTATCAAAAAACATATCAGGATGAATATTTTGTAAGGGTTTTACCCAAAGGGAAAGTTGCTGATTTAAAGTTTGTTCAGTATTCTAATTTCTGTGATATATCTTTGCATTATGATCAAAGATATCATCAATTGATTGTTGTGTCTACAATAGATAATATGGTGAAAGGAGCAGCTGGACAAGCTATTCAAAATATGAATTTGATGTATGGTTTCGATGAAAAAGAAGGATTAATGATGGTACCTGCATCATTTTAGTGGGGGTGAATGGATTGAAAAATATTGAAGGTGGTGTTTGCGCTCCAATTGGTTTTCAGGCAGCAGGCATACACTGTGGAATTAGAAAAAATAAAAGTAAAAAAGATTTAGCATTAATTGTGAGTGATGTGATGTGTCATTGTGCGAGTACATATACTCAAAATAAGGTGAAAGGGGCACCTATTTATGTCACACAGCAGCACTTACAAAATAATGAAGCCCAGGCTATTATCTGTAATAGTGGGAATGCCAATACATGCAATCCTGATGGTGAAATGATAGCTAATCAGGTATGCGAATTGTGTGCATCAGAATTAAAGATAGATGTCAATGATATTGTTGTGGCTTCAACTGGAGTCATTGGGCAACCTTTAAGTCTGACACCTTTTCAAAATCATATGTCAGATTTAGTTAAAGCTTTATCAACGAAGGGAAGTCAAGATGCCTGTGAAGGAATCATGACAACAGATACAGTCAAAAAAGAATATGCAGTTGAATTTGAACTTGATGGCAAGACTTGTCATATTGGAGCAATCGCCAAAGGAAGTGGTATGATTCATCCAAACATGGCCACAATGCTGGCTTTTGTGACAAGTGATGTTGCTATTTCTAAAGACATGCTAAATGAGGTAATTCATGAAGTTGTTGATGATACATTTAATATGGTTAGTGTTGATGGAGATACATCAACCAATGATATGTTGACATTAATGTGTAATGGTTTAGCCAAAAATCCAGAAATTACACAAAAAGATGAACATTATCAAATCTTTAAAGAAGCTTTGTTGTCTATCTGTACATGCTTATCAAGAGGCATTGCGAAAGATGGTGAAGGAGCGACAAAACTTTTAACTTGTCAAGTCCATCATGCCAAGACAAAACAAGATGCCAAAGTTGTCGCAAAGTCTATTATTACAAGTTCATTGTTTAAAGCAGCCATGTTTGGTGAAGATGCGAATTGGGGACGTATCTTATGCGCCATTGGTTATAGTCCAGCTGAATTTGATATCAATAAAATTAAAGTTGAACTGGCGAGTCAAGAGGGAACTATCTGTGTTTGTCAAAATGGACGTGGCTATCCTTTTGATGAGGATAAAGCGTCTCAAATTTTAAGTGAAGATGAAATTGAAATCATTGTTGATTTACAAGATGGAGATTTTTCTGCAGTCGCATGGGGATGCGATTTAACATATGATTATGTTAAAATCAATGGTGATTATCGCACATAAAGGGGACTATTTATGAATCAGAATGCAATTGTAAAAGCTGAGATTTTATCACAGGCTTTACCATATATTCAAAAATATCATGATAAAATTGTTGTCATTAAATATGGTGGCAATGCCATGATTAATGAAGAACTCAAGATGAATGTGATTCAAGATGTTGTTTTATTATCAGAAATAGGAGTAAAAGTCATTTTAGTTCATGGTGGGGGACCAGCTATTAATCAGACTTTAAAAAAGATGAATATCGAGTCAAAATTTATTCATGGTTTAAGATATACAGATGATGAAACAATTGATGTTGTCCAAATGGTTTTGGCAGGGAAAACAAATAAAGATCTTGTCAAACTGATTATGCAAAAGGGTGGCAATGCAGTTGGTATCAGTGGTATTGATAATCAGCTGATTGTTGCCAAGAAACATGAATCTGAAGATGATTTAGGATATGTTGGAGATATAGTAAAGATCAACGATCATATCATCATGGATTTATTAGATAAAGGATATATTCCAGTTGTTTCAAGTGTGGGAACTGATGAAGAAGGACATACGTATAATATTAATGCTGATACAGCAGCAGCAGAAATTGCAGCTCAGGTTAAAGCGGAAAATATGATTCTGGTCAGTGATATACCAGGACTTTTAATGGATAAAGATGATGAATCAACATTATTGCCTTTGGTTCACGTTTATGAAGTCAAAGGTTTGACAGATAAAGGTATTATTAGTGGTGGTATGATTCCAAAAGTGGAATGTTGCGTGCGTGCTATTCGTGAAAATGTTAAAAAAGCAGTCATCATTGATGGAAGAATTCCACATTCTATTTTGATAGAGATGTTATCTAAAGATGGTATTGGAACAATGTTTACAAGATAGGAGGTCAGCTATGGTTAATTTAAAGAATAGAAGTTTTTTAACATTAAAAGATTATTCTAAGGAAGAAATTCGTTATTTATTGGATTTAGCTCATCAGTTAAAGAAAGAAAAGAAACAGGGAAGAATTGGCACAGCTTTAAAAGGAAAAAATATCGTTTTATTGTTTGAAAAAACATCAACACGTACACGTTGTGCATTTGAAGTGGCAGCTTTAGATGAAGGTGGACATGTCACATTTTTAAGCAATTCTCAAATGGGAAAGAAAGAATCTTTAGAAGATACCGCAAAAGTTCTAGGAAGAATGTATGATGGTATTGAATTTAGAGGTTTTGAGCAAAAGACTGTTGAAGATTTAGCGAAATTCTCAGGAGTACCTGTATGGAATGGATTGACAGATGTTGATCATCCGACTCAGACATTGGCTGATTTTATGACAATCGAAGAACATTTAAAGAAACCATTAAATGAAGTGAAGTTTGTTTTTACAGGAGATATTCGTAATAATGTTTGCTATGGATTAATGTATGGAGCAGCCAAGATGGGAATGCATTTTGTCTGTTTGGGTCCAAAGACTTTACAAATAGATTCTGAAGTTCTTAACTATTGTCAGCAGGAAGCACAAAAATCAGGTGGAAAATTTGAAGTTTTAGATAATGTTGATGAAGCAGTTAAAGATGCTGATGTGATTTATACAGACATTTGGGTGAGTATGGGAGAAGATGAATCTCTATACAAACCTAGAGTTGAAATGTTATCACCATATAAAGTTACAACTGAAATGATGAAAAAGACAGGAAAAGATTCTACACTCTTCATGCACTGTCTTCCTTCATTCCATGATTTTGAAACCGAAGTTGCGAAAGCGAAACATCAACAAGGAATAGATATTAGAGAAGTGGAAGATGAAGTGTTTAGATCTTCACAATCTGTTGTATTTGATGAAGCAGAAAATAGAATGCATACCATTAAAGCGGTCATGGTTGCTACAATTGGAAATTTATAAAACAAAGAGGGCGTAATAAAACAGCTTTTTAAAGGTTGATTTGTTACATCCTTTTATTCATTTAGATGTAGATGCGTATATAGAAAATGAACACTTAAAAATGAGTAAAATAAAAATTGTGATTGTAGGAAGTTCGGCTCTTGTTTCAAATAATATTCATATCAAAGAGACAGAAGATATTGATATTATTAAAATAAGTAGTTATATATCTGAAGAATTATTGAGAAATATAATATGAATACAAGAGTGAGTGGACTAGAAAATTTCTTTCCTTATAACTATATAGATAGAATTGAACAACTATATTATGTTGGTGCTATCTTAATCAAAAATGGTTAATAATCATATTCAACTTTCTTATCATTTAGAAATGGTAAACAATATGTATCCGATAGTTACAGAAGATAATATATTATCATATTTACAGAATTCTCAAAATGAGGAGTGTCAGAAATATAGTCATTCATAACTTTTTGAGTGAAAATATGAGACGAGATGAAACAGAGAAGAAAAATACATATAGAAAACGTATTATAAATATGAAAGAGAAAACAAAAATCATAGCTTATCAATTATGTAAATTATCGAATGTTAATGCAGGCAATTTTGATGCTTTTTTCAATAAAGGTGATAATAACAAACTATTTTTAAAAAATGTAGAGCAATGATGTGAGTTCTGAAAGCTTACTATAATAGCGATGTATTTTAAGTTGACACTTCTTTTCATCGTTTATACACAATGAAAAATTATAATGAAAGTATAAAGATGGGAGGGAAAGAATATGAAAAAAATATTATTTATGCTTGTTTTGATATGCGTCTGTGGTTGTACGCAAACAATTGTAGATGATCAATCACAACCTTCTTCACAAACAAATCAGAATCATGTGACAGAGCAAGAAACAAAGAACCTGATAGAAGATGACCATGTGAAAGAGTTGATGTCAGGTATCAAGAAAACAATGCCAGAGGGTATTTATCAGGAACTAAAAAATAAAGGTGTTGTAAAGAAAGCTACAGACACCATTTTGATTGGTAATGATGAAGAAGAACCAACATTACGTTTGGATTTTACTTATTTAGATGATCAGCTTATTCAGTTTGTTAATAAGGAATATGGTTTTTTAGAAACTTTACCAGAAAATAAAGTTAATGAAGAACAAGCGAAAGAAACAGCACAGACATTTGCCAAAGTCTTTTTGAATCAGGATGTTGAGCTTACAAAAACAACAGATTTAAGTGGTTATGATACAGGTGATTATGTCACTTTTGAAGATCAAAATCAAAATACATATTTAGTTGATTTAAATAGAAATGTATTCTTGAAATATCAGAATGCTTCACAAGACTAAATGAAAGAAATAAGCATAATGTTACATTTTTGTAATGTTATGCTTATTTCTTTTCAAGAAAAATAGAAAAAGATATAATTGTTTTAAGGAGTTGGTATGATGAATGCAATGCATATTATGATTGTGGAAGATGATGAGACATTAGCAAGAGAAATCAAAGATTTTCTGATGCGATGGGGATATCATGCTGTTATAGCAACACATTTTGATAATATTATAGAAGATTTTTTAAATTATAAACCACATCTTGTATTGATGGATATTAATTTGCCTTATTATGATGGATTTTATTGGTGTACCCAAATTAGAAATTTATCACAGGTTCCAATTATTTATATCAGCAGTCGTAATGATGATCATGATAAAATTAGAGCCATGGTTCAAGGTGGGGATGATTATGTTGATAAGCCATTTCATTTAGAACTTTTAAAAGCTAAGATTGAAGCTATATTAAGAAGAACTTATCATTATAAAGTCAAAGATCAAATGAGAATTAATCAGGATATTTATTATGATAAAGTGAAAGGAAGTCTTTATTATCAAGATCACGAGATTCATCTAACGAAATCAGAGAGTCAGATTATTTGTTTGCTTTTAGAATCACAGGGAGAAATTGTCTCAAGACAAGCCTTAATGGAAGCTTTATGGAATACAGATGAATTTATATCTGATAATTCTTTAACAGTTTTGATTTCTCGTTTAAGAATGAAACTCAAAGAGGAATGCCATTCTGAAATCATTGAAACAAAGAAAGGTCAAGGTTATTATATATTATGATTTATTTACGAAAATACAGTCGTTATATAATGGTTATGATCTTGATTATACTCACTTATAATCTCTATTTCATTTATCTTGTTCCTAGGGCGAATACACAATATTTAGTTTATTTTGATGTTGTCGTTAGTGTGTGTCTTCTTTTTTTTATTTTCTTGGATTTTATGCGTGAAAGATATCGTTTGGATAAAAAACAGGATTATTTACAATCAACAGAAGTGATCTGTTTTGAATTTGATGATTATGACAATATTGATATTGCCTATCATGATGTCAATGTTCTTCAAAAGCAGTTGGATGAAAGATATCAAATGAATAATGATTTACAGGATTATATGACAAAATGGTGCCATGAAATTAAAATCCCACTGGCTGTCAGTTTATTGATCAATCAAAAAAATACAGATTATAAGCAAAAACAAAATATGCAGGAACAGTTAGAAAAGATGAACCAGTATTTAAATCAAATTATGGTTGCCAGTCGTATTCAAAGCCAAATACATGATATTTATGTGAAACCAGTATCATTAAAAGAATGTGTTCATCAATCCATAAAGAATAATCAATTCTTTTTAATTAAGAATCATTTTGAAATGGATGTGAATGTGGCAGATTTACAAGTATATAGTGATAAAACGTGGCTTATCTATGTTTTGGATCAGATTATCAATAATGCGATTAAGTATGCCAAAGAGTCATCCCAATTAAAGATTTGGAGTGAACAAAATCAAAAAGAGATTCATTTATATATTGAAGACAATGGAGAAGGTATTCAATCACAGGATTTACCTAGAATTTTTGAAAAAGGATTTACTGGTCAAAATCATCATAATGGTCAATATAAATCTACAGGAATGGGATTATATATGGTAGAAAAAGTCATGTCTCAATTAGGACATTCTATTGAAGTAGAGAGTATTTTTCAAGAGTTTACACGTATTTGTATAACCTTTAAAGATCAAAGAGATTATTTTTATCGCTAACCTTTCAATCAATGTAAGATATAAAGAGATATTGTTATGAAGATGTAAGGATTTCTAACAGATGATATTTTAAAATGGAAAGTGTTAGGAGGAATAATTTATGGATAAGAAAAAGGTTGTTGAAATCAAAGGATTAGTTAAGAATTATGGAACGAGAGGATTTCAGACAAGAGTTTTAAAAGGTATTGATTTAACCATTTATGAAAATGATTTTATTGCGATTATGGGTCCAAGTGGAAGTGGGAAAACAACGTTGTTGAATATTTTATCAACCATTGATAAACCTACACAAGGAACAGTGCTATTAGATGGCAAAGATGTCACAAAGTTGAAAAATAAAGAATTATCTCAAATCAGAAGAGATAAGATTGGTTTTATTTTTCAGGATTATAATTTATTAGATACCATGACTTTACAAGATAATATTGCCTTACCATTATCATTAAATGGTGTATCATCACAGGTATGTATATCCAAATGTCAAACTTTGGCACAGATTTTTGGGTTAAAGGAACATTTAAAGAAATATCCATATCAATTATCAGGAGGGCAAAAACAAAGGGGAGCAACTTGTCGTGCTTTAATCAGTGAACCTGAAATCATATTTGCGGATGAACCTACGGGAGCACTTGATTCTAAATCAAGCCGTGATTTACTGGAACGTCTCAAGATGGTCAATGATGAAGGAAAAGCCACTATTTTAATGGTCACACATGATGCTCTAAGTGCTTCTTATGCTAAGGATGTCTATATATTAAGTGATGGTATGGTGAAATGTCGTTTAACACGAGGAGATAGTCGTAAAGAATTCTATGATCGTATCATTGATATGCAAGTTTCTATGGGAAGTGATTTTTCATGAACTTAGCCAAATTATCTTTTATGAACTTTAAAGCCAGTTTTAAAAATTATGTTTCATTAATTGTATCATTAGCTTTTACAGTTCTCATTATTTTTAATTTCTTTAATCTGATGGATTCTTCTGTTATGGAATCATTAGGAAAAATCAATAGTCAGAATATTAAGATTGTTATTCAATGTGTGATTGTTGTTTTATGTTGTTTCATGTTTTTCTTTATCTGGTATGCAACAAATGTTTTTTTAACCAAACGTAAAAAAGAAATTGGCGTCTATGTTTTTATGGGATTGACAAATCAGAGAATTGGAAAACTTTATATGTTGGAAACAATGATGATTGGTCTTGTTGCTTTAATCATGGGAATTGGTTTTGGGATTTTGATTTCTCAGTTGTTTACAATGATTTTAGTAACGATTTCTGATATTGAAGTCAATCTATCTTTTGAAATTTCATTATCAGCCATTTTATGGAGCGGTTTGATTTATTTTATTGTTTATATGATTTTTGTTTTCAAAGGATATATCAATTTAGTCAGTAGCAGTGTTTTAGATATGGTCAGTGCCAATCGTCAAAATGAATATGTAAAACAAAATAAAGTGATTCTCTTTTTAAAAGCCATCCTTGGAATCATGATTCTCATTTTAGGGTATTATTATGCTATTAAAGAAGGTGGCATGGAAACGATGGCCAATGCATTATTGGCAGTTGTTTTGGTTATCATAGGTGTCTATCTGTTATTTGGTGGTTTCATTCCATTGGTTTATCAGACATTGGCTTCCAATAAAAGATTTCTATATAAGAAACAAAGAACTTTATGGATCAATCAGATTATCTTTCGTATGAAGAAAAATTATCGTACTTATGCGATTGTCACAGTACTGATGATCTGTGCAGTTACAGCATTGGCAACAGGTGTGGCTATGCATGAACGTTGCCAGATGATACATGATTTTGAAAATGTCTATACGTATCAGATTTTCTCTCAAAAAGATAATCTTCAAAATGAGTTTACAAAGGTGATAGAAGAACATAATGATATTCAATATAGTTCTTATATTGAAATGTTGCAGGTAGAGGGAAGCTTTGCTAGTACAACTCATCAAAAGAATACATTTGCTTTAATTCCATACTCTCAATTAAAAGAATTAGCTCAAGATTCTCATCAGACATTTGAACTTAAACAGCCCCAAGATGATGAAGTGATTGATTTGTCTCATCAATATATTCTTTCATTAATTACAACAGATGAACTAGAAGATATTCAGATACAAAATCAAGTCTATAATACAATTCAAAGAACAACTGTCCCTTATTTAGGTTACTTACAGGAACAAGTTTCTTTCTATTGTGTCAGTGATGATGAATATCAAAGACTAAAATCTACAGAAACATCATTATATGTCTATAATTATAAAATTGAGAATACCAAAATGTTGAATGAATCTACTGAAGATATTCAACAGCATCAGGATTGTGCAGGTTTAATCAAAGTTGATCCACAAAATGATTCTAATCAATGGATCAAAATGCTTTATCCTGTCTGTATCTTTATGTTTATGGTCTTTATCTTTGCCAGTGGCAGCATTATCTTTATGAAGTTATATAATGATGCCTTTGAAGAAAAAGAACGTTATCGTGTCTTAAGAAAAATAGGTATTGGCACAAAAACATTAAGAGCAGGTGTTCAAAAAGAATTATTGTTAACGTATATTGTGCCATTTCTACTGATGAGTCTTTCTTCTTATTTCTCAGTTCATGCTTTGGCAAATATGATGCAGACAGATCTGTTATCAGTCAATATATTGAGTGTAGGAGTTATTGCTATATTCTTTGTAATATGTTATGGATTATCAGTTGTTATTTATTGTCAAAATGCAGGTATATATGAAAAACGTATGTCATAAAAGGAGCGAGTCTCCTTTTTTGTTTTTTGAGAGGAAAATAATGATATAATAGCCTTATCTATCATCAAATGTTTCAAATTCTCCTGACAGGAGAATGAATCTAGCATCAAGATGTTGTTATGGAGATAAAAATTCTTATAAAATGATGAAGAGGTGGTCATTATGAATAATCAGAAAATTGGTCAATATATTGCATCTAAGCGTAAGGAAAAAGGATTAACCCAAAAGGAACTGGCAGAAGCTCTTTCTGTAACAAACAAAGCAGTATCGAAATGGGAAACTGGAACCAGTATGCCCGACATTTCTTTATTAAAAGATCTGGCTCAGATTTTAGATATAACAGTCGATGAATTATTAGAGGGAGAAGATCAAAAGGACAAGAGAACATTAGAAGTCAAAGATTTTGTTCATTTCAAAATAACGAAAGATATGTATAAAAAATATCTCAAAGTTCAAATGTATCAACAACCACTATACCTCTTTATCACAACGGTATTAGGATGTCTTTTTATGTGTTTAGGGTTAGCATTGTTTTTAGCCAATCGTTATATTGGTAGACATATGGATATGATAGGTATGCTGTTAACTGCTATAGGCTTTTGTGTTTTATTATTTCATATTATCAAAAGAAGTCTTCTGATAATGTTTTATAAACCTTGTGAAGTTCAATATAGTCTTGATCAGCAGGGATTTGATTATATTAAGGATGGTGAAAAAGTCTTTTATTTTTTTGCTGAAGTTTATAAGATTATGATTATTGATGATTTCGTTGTTTTAAACAGTAATCATCAGATTCATTTTCTATTGAAAGAACATTTTGATCATATTAATTATTTATGGACATGTTCTATAGAAACACCTATATTGAGAAAAGCAAAGATGCAGTTATGGATGAAAATCATTTTTGCGATAGGAACATTGTTATTGGGATGTTTAGAATTAGGATATCTGATTGTTTTAAAACGATTAGGCTTTGAATATATGTTTGATACTATGGAAAGTGTTGTGATTCTCTGTATTCTTTTATTTGTGTCAGCTTTTCTTTTGGTATGTAAAAAACAATGGACACGCAAACAAATGTTAATAGGATTAGCAGCTTCAGTCATTTTTTTATTAGTAACATGGTTGTCAGGAAATCAGCTATCTGGATATCAGACATATTATTCTTTATCACCTGATTTGTCTCATCAGCTGGTTTTAAAGCAATCTAAACAGACAGGACAGATTAAAGATTTACATTACTCATTTTTATGTTTTGGTAAATCTGGCAGTATATTTGATACCAATCAAGAGCCTATTCATACACTATGGTTAAATGGCGATAATAATCTTGTCTCTTATCGAGATTCTACTGGTCAAAGACTGGCATATGTAGCCACTTATGGGGATCGTGGCAATGGGATTTCTTATTATCAGGTCGTAGGAACTCTCACAGGGAACTGGGCAACTCTTCAAGAACGTGATCAATCTTATCAAGTCAGTGTTGATCAGGGAAATATTGAAATTCAACATCAAAATCAAACATTTTACTATTCATCTTCTCAAATTGAACAATTTGGAACAACAGCCATTGTATGTCAAGATATACGTGGAAATGCACAATATGTCATAGCGTTGAATGAAAACTGTGAATTTAATGATAGTGGTCTGATTACATCAGATGGAACTATTACAATTGTTGATATGGAACAACTTTTACCAACAGAGTTATTCTGTACAACTTATAAAGAAGATCCTCTTGTCCAACAGGAAATTGATAATCAGGTGGAAGAACAGGCTAATCAACTGATTTCTCAAATGCAAAATATTTTATCTGATGATCCCACACTTGATTCATATCAGGATACTTATGATATTTTTTCAATCAAAACATCTTCTGAAGATTTTTTTGAAATTGCACGCTTAGCTTTTCAAAAAGATATTCAAGATGATGTAATCAGTGAAGGCATGAAATATATCAATCAGATAACTGATATTTCTGTGAAAGCAGGAACAATATCAGATTTTTATGTGGAAATGAAAGCTGACATAAAATTAGAGAATATGTCTACAGGTCATATTGATTCCAATGGTTTATTGGCTAATTATCGTATTATGCAAGGTGATGGCTGTTATTTGATTGGAAGAATAACTTATCGTGTTCCTGGAGATGTTCATTTGTTAGCATTGCCTTCTCCAATAGAAAAAGATGTTTCTGAGGATTCACACTACTATTTTGAATATTGATATCACTTCTTTGTTCACTTATAATAAGAGTAAGAGTATGGAGGTCTAATCTATGGAGAAAAGAAAGTTTGAAAAATTAGGAATTGAATCATCATTATTGGGTTTTGGATGCATGCGTTTTCCATTAGATGAAAATGGAAATATTGAAGAAAAAGAGGCAGAACAAATGCTGGATAAAGCCATTTCACATGGAGTCACTTATATTGATACTGCATACCCATATCATAATGGAGATAGTGAACCTTTTGTTGGAAAAGTATTAAAAAAATATGATAGAAATCAGTACACTTTAGCGACAAAGTTACCTATCTGGAATGTCAATAGTCAACAAGAAGCCAGAGAGATTTTTGAATCACAACTACAAAGATTAGGTGTGGATTACGTTGATTTTTATTTATTACATGCTTTAGACGAAAAGAAATGGGAGAAGGTTTTAGAATATCATATTATTGAACTATGTGAAAAATTAAGACAAGAAGGGAAAATAAAATATCTTGGTTTTAGTTTTCATGATGAATATCCTGTTTTTGAAAAAATCTTAAAAGCTCATGATTGGGATTTTTGTCAATTACAGTTAAACTATATGGATATGAATATTCAAGCAGGACAAAAGGGTGTCGATTTAGCCAATCAGCTAGGTGTTCCTTTGGTTGTAATGGAACCTATTAAAGGTGGTAGTCTTGCAACTCTTCCACAAGATGTGACACAAATGTTTAAGGATTATGATGCAAACAGAACTTTAGCATCTTGGGCACTTCGATATGTAGGAACTTTACCTGAAGTGAAAGTGATTTTAAGTGGGATGTCAACACTTGAACAAGTGGAAGATAATTTGAAAACTTTTGAAAATTATCAGAATTTAAATGATGAAGAAATGAAAATTGTTCAAAAGGTGGCAGATACATTACATGCTCGTACAAAAAATGGATGCACAGGTTGTGGATATTGTATGCCTTGTCCTTTTGGTGTGAATATTCCATCTAACTTTAAATATTGGAATAATTGCTTTATCTATGATGATGAAAAATTATTTAAAGGTAAATATGAAAAGATGGATGAAAAAGAAAAAGCAAGTCATTGCCAGCAATGTGGAGCATGTGAAAGAATGTGTCCACAACAATTACCAATTAGAGAGGATTTAAAACGCGTCGTACAAGATTTTGAGAGATAAACCATCTCTCTTTTGTTTATACTGGAAAGATGATAAAATGAATATACTGAAGGGGGAAAGTATCATGACGAAAAAGAAATGGATCATATTGATTTTATCCATTGTGATTATCGTTGCAGGAGGAATTGGTGGATATATCTGGTATCAAAATGATCAAAAACAAAAAATATTAGATTCTATTCAACTGACTTTTACAGATCAGACAGTTATAGAATATGGGAGTGACTGTCATGCAGAGGAATTGGTAGCCAAACAAAGCGGACAATTATCAGCTCCTCAAATAGATACAATGAAAATAGGTAAGCAAACTTTAGAATATAAAGTTTCTAAAGGTGATTTAAGTAAAACATTTTCACATGAAATCGAAGTTAAAGATACACAGTTACCAGAAATCAAATTGACAAAAGAGTCTGTAACACTTGATTATGGTGATCAATTTGATGTGAAAAAATATATTGAATCAGTGAGTGATAAAGTAGATGGTGAATTATCATATATCAGTCAAGACAAGATCAAAGAGAATCAAAATAATTACTATACATATGAAAGTGATGTTAATACAAAGAAGGCTGGAACATATGAAGTGACTATAAACGCTGTTGATAAAAATCAAAACAAAACTGAAAAAACATTGAAAGTCACAGTGAAAGAAGAAGTAAAGGAAGAAGCTTCAAAATCTCAAACTTCATCAACTTCATCGTCATCTTCTTCAGCATCTTCATCTATGTCAAAACAATATGTCGCTTCACCAAATAATAAAGTGATTGTGATTGATCCAGGACATCAGGGCCAAGGCAATAGTTCTTTAGAACCAATTGGGCCAGGTGCTTCCACTAAGAAAGCAAAGGTTGCTGGAGGAGCGACTGGCACATCTACAGGAATTCCTGAATCGCAAACAACATTAGAAGTGGGATTAAAGTTAAGAAGTGAGCTACAAGCGCGTGGCTATACTGTTATCATGACAAGAACAAGTCAGAATGTGAATATTTCTAATAAAGAACGTGCCATGATAGGTAATAACAATAATGCGGCAGCAGTGATTCATTTACATTGCGATGGAGCTGGTTCAAGTGCCAGAGGAGCTCATACAATTGCCCCAGCAAGTGATAATCCTTATTGTTCATCTATTTATAGTGCTTCATCAAGACTTGCTCAAAATGTGATCAGCTCTTATTGTGCGAAAACAGGTATAAAAAATCGCGGTGTTTCTTATCGTAATGATTTGTCTGGACTCAATTGGAGTGAAGTCCCAGCTATATATATTGAAATGGGATTTATAACGAATGCCACAGAAGATCAGCTTTTAAATGATGATGCTTTTCAAACAAAATGTGCACAAGGTATTGCTGATGGAATAGATGCTTATTTTTAGGAGAATATATGAAATGTTATCGTTCAAAGATTTGGATTATATGTCTTTCCTTGCATGAAGATTGATGCTTGACAGTCTTTTGAAAGTGAGCTATAATGATAGACGTAAAATTTGAGTGGACTTTTCCGGATTTGGTCATCTTTTTGCCACACACCTATCTTGTGATAGTTGTGTGGCTTTTTTTATTACCTACATCCTGGAAATGTTGACAGTGAGGAGGATTTTTGTATGGAAAAGAACTTTTTATCTCTAATCAAGACGCGTCGCAGTGTAAGAGCTTATAAATCGACACCTGTCCCTTCTGAGGCATTGGACGCTGTACTGGAAGCGGGGACTTACGCGCCCACTGGAGGGGGACATCAATCTCCAACTATCATTGCAATTACAACTCCCAAATATAGACAGGAGATTGCAAAACTAAATGCAGAAATAATGGGAAGTAACACAGACCCTTATTATGGTGCACCTGTCGTGATTTTGGTTTTAGCAGATGAATCTGCAAACACTTTTGTTGAGGATGGAAGCTGCGTTCTTGAAAATATGATGCTTGCAGCTCATGCCCTTGGGCTGGGAACCGTATGGGTACATCGAGAGCGAGAAATTTTTGACAGTGAGAAAGGTAAGGCACTCCTGCAAGAGTGGAACTTTCCAGAAAACTTACGAGGCGTTGGTGCGATTGCATTGGGTTATCCGGCCAAGGAAATTGGTCAGCCCGCAGCACGCAAAAAAAACTATATTGTTCGTATTTAACGTACTGCTATCTGGCATAATTTTTTAGATAGACAGTTGTTGGGAGGAGGGAGAATATGCACCCTAATGACAAAATGGCGGTTGTGCCCGTTGGGAAGCTCATCTGGCAAATGTCGATACCGCCGCTTATTTCCATGTTCCTGCAATATTCCTATAACCTGATAGACAGCGCGTTTGTGGCGCGGTTGAGTGAGAATGCGCTGACCGCTGTTTCTCTGTCATTCCCGATTACAACACTGATGAATGCGGCGTCTATCTGGATCGGTGTGGGCGTGAATGTACTGATTGCAGGGTATCTTGGGCAGAAAAAGCAGGACGAGGCAAATACCACCGTCACGCATGGATTGTTATTGGCCTTTGGAATTGGTGCTTTGC